>JBCAWP010000203.1:0-4810 GCA_038534535.1 Pseudomonadota bacterium | reverse complement strand
CGCGCTTCCGTCGCCGTCTTGTTCACCCGGTCGAGCACCCGCGTCTGATCATCCACCCGATCCGAGATGCTGGCGACAGCCGTCGCCAAGAGATCGAGCGTTTCGCGCAGATCGTCGTCTGAGAGCGGGGCAGGGGAGGCGGGTGTGTCAGACATGGCGGATTGCTTTCGGGTTATCGGGCTTCAGGCGTGAACAGCCCGGCAAATTCAGGATCGGCGTAGTAACGCAGTTTTTGCGCGACGGCGGTGGCCTGTCCCTGGACGCGCAGGAGCTGACGATCCGGGGGAAGCTGCATGATTTCATCGGGGGTCAGCAGATCGCGGCCCGTGAGGTTGTTCGAGAAGCTGGGGCCATCACCGGGCTTGAAACTGTCGGTCTGGAACCCGGCGGTTTCCTGACCGATCATCTGGCTCAGCCATTTGGCCGTCTCGAAATCGTTCACCCCGAAGACTTGTTGCACCCCGGCATTGGCTATGAACGTGTTTGCCCGGTCGCCATAGAGGTCCTTGAGCTGGCTCATGTCCTGCAGGATCGGCCAGAGCTGAAGCCCGTAGCCTGCCATCAGCCCCATAGCGCGCTCGACGGCCTCCAGACGGCCCAAGGCGGCAAATTCGTCCAGAAGGAAGAGGGTAGGGCTGTTGAGCCGCTGAGAGGCGTTCAGAGCGCCTGTGGTAGCCGTCAGGGCCTCAGCATCCCGTGCGATGTCCTGAAGGGCCTGGGAGACCAGAAGGCGCAGCCAGCGGCTGTAGGCGTCCATGCGATTGGGTGGCAGGACCAGGAAGACAGAGGTGATACGGTGGCGCAGATCGGAGAAGGCGAAGTCTGAGCGCGCCAGACACTTTGCGATCCGGGGCGAGTCCAGAAAGTGCGTATGGCGTTGCGCGTTCGACAGCACGGAAGCCGCTTCCCGATCCGCCTTGCCGAGGAAGCGGTTGGCGGCGCGGGCGATCAGCCCACCTGCCTCGTCGCTGTCCTGCATCAGCTCCAACAGCGCCCGGAGTTTTTCCGGGGGCAGGGTGAGATATTCCCGGACGGTGGCAAGGGACCGGCGGGCGCGATCCTCGTGGCAGACACAAAACATGATCAGCCCGCCGAGGATGGCCTTAGCTTCCTCGTTCCAGTGAGCTTCCGTCACCTGGCCCGGCGGGTCCATGACCAGCGCCTCTGTCAGGGAGGCAGCATCCTCGCCCAGATCGAGGCTGTCCGGGGTCAGCCGGTCGAGCGGGTTGTAGGCGGCAGAGGGATGGCCGCTGACTTCGAATGGATCGAGAACATGGGCCGTCCCGAAGCGCCGCCGGGCTTCCCCAGCGATCCGGGCATTCTCGCCCTTGGGGTCAATGACCAGAACCGAGCGTTCCGCTGCCAGCAGGTTCGGGATCACGGTGCCGACGCCTTTCCCCGCCCGTGTCGGGGCGAGGGTGATCAGATGGGCCGGGCCGTCATAGCGCAAGAGCCGCCCGGTGTGCGGATTGCGCCCGATCAGAAGACCGGCCTCTTCGCGTCCTTTGCCGCGCTCCAGCTTCTTCAACTCCTTGCGGTTCGCAAACCGCGCCGACCCGTGGCTGTCACCCGTGAGCCCAAAATAGGCATCGGCCCCGGAGGCCATGCGCCAGTACTGGAACCCGAAGACAGCCCCCACAAACATGAAGGGACCGAAGACCAGCCACTGCCAGGCGCTTTCGCCCGGCGTCTGATCGAAGAAAGCGAAGATGAACGGCGTGGCCACCAGAGAGCCAAGCATCGCCCCGAAGGCCATCGCGCCTATCAACCATCCGAGTAGGATTGGCGTGAAGATCAACCGACCGAAGAAGCGGAACAGGCCCCCGAAGACGAGCATCACGCTCCGCATTAGGACGCGCCATCATCGGTAGGAGCAGAGGAGGGAGCATCCCATTCTGCAAAGGCCTTACGATCCTGTTCGCGGGACAGGTTGCGGATCAGCCGGTCGAGCATAGCGGCAGCCTTGGAATCCCGTTCCGCTAGGTCCATCAGCGCCCCGCCCAGGATCACCTTGCGCCTGGTGTCCAGCTTGCGCTGTTTCGTGGCTTCCCGATTGCGCAAGGCCTGAAGCCGGGCCTTGGCCTGGGCGTATCGCTTCTCGGCACGTTCCAGTTCTGTCTCGGCCATCTCACAAACCATCCGCTCAAATGTTCACGTCATGGTTGAGAGACTCGACCATCCACCTAAGATAACAAGGGTCATCCAGGACCATGCTTGCCTTTCGGCGGAACATGGCGGATGACACGGTGCGGATCGGCAGAGGTCCGCGAGAAAGGGCGGGAGGCACCCCCTGTTCTTGAAATACCGAACGGAAGCGCAAACCCTGAGCTGAGGATCAGTGAAGGGCGCACTTATGCAAACTCTCCACCTGCGGTTCCGAGCTTTGCGTGCGATCTCTTTGGGGCAAAGCCCCAGCCGATGGCAGACCCATTCGATGCGGCGCGCATCGAAATGGGAGACGGCATCGCCTCTCCCAAACCCTCTACGACCAACCTGCGCGGTTGGATGGCGTTCCGCAATGCGATCCCCTGACGGCATCCTGTGCGCCATGGCCGGGGCTGGATCGTCAGGGGTGTCGCACTTGCGGACTGCGCGGAATGACAGTCGCGGGCCTGTCCTTCCTTGCCGGGTTTGCCGATGGCAAACCGCCGATGTGCCCCGCCAATCTCCCGCCAACCATAAGGCTGGGAAGATTGGTGGAACGCATCGGCAAGCCCGCGCCTCAACCACCCTTCGGGCAGCTTCGGGCGGGCTGTCTTTTCCCCTCCGGCCCCAGCGTTCTGTGGCGCGGGCCTCCGGGAAAAAGACGGTTGCGCGCTACCCCGACGGATCCGGAACGCGATGTTCCGAAGCCCCCGGCTTTCGCCCAACAGGGAGGTTGAAGCCGGTCCCGTCCACGAGGGTGACAGGACCAGCTCACCTCCTATCCTGCGCCAGCACCCCGGCTCTTATCACGGGCCAAGAGCCGGTCGGCACGGATGTGCCTGGCGCGGCGCAGCGGCGGTGCGGACGCGCACTGCGGTCGCTGTTGGTGTCTTCTGGAGAGGAGGGCGCATGGCCAGCTACCACCTCTCTGTGAAAACGATCAAACGCAGCGCCGGGCGCTCTGCCACTGCAGCCGCGGCCTACCGTGTCGGTGAGCGCATCGAGTGCCAGCGCGAAGGCCGTGTCCACGATTACACCCGCAAGCAGGGCATCGAGGAGACCTTCATCCTGGCACCGAAGGACGCCCCGGACTGGGCGCAGGATCGGTCCCGCCTCTGGAACGAGGTCGAGGCCAGCGAGACCCGCCGCAACTCCGTCACCGCCCGCGAGTGGGAACTGGCCCTGCCGTCCGAGATCAGCGCCGAGGCCCGGTCGCAGATCACCCGCGACTTCGCCCAGGAACTGGTCAGCCGCTACGGCGTGGCCGTCGATGTGGCTATACATTCGCCGCACCGCGAGGGCGATCAGCGCAACCACCATGCCCATGTCCTGACCTCCACCCGCAAGCTTGAGCCGGAGGGCTTCACGACCAAAACCCGCGTACTCGATTCCGCGAAAACCGGCGGCGTCGAGATCGATCAGATGCGCGGCCTCTGGGCCGAGTTGCAGAACCGTGCCCTGGAGCGGGCAGGGGAGGTGGAGCGCGTCGATCACCGGTCGCTCGAAGCGCAGCGCGCGGCGGCGCTGGAGCGGGGCGATCAACTCTCAGCCGAGGAGCTGGATCGTGACCCAGAGCTGAAGCTGGGACCGGCGGCAAATTCCATGGAGCGCCGGGCCAAGGCGATGGCCGAGCGCCAGGGACGGGAATACGTCCCGGTCACCGAACGTGGTGCTGTCGTCCATGCCGCTCGCCAGGCCCGCGCCGCTTTCCGCGAGATGCGCGAGCGTCTGGATATCGCGCGGGAGACCTATGGGGCGGAGCGGGATGCAGGGCAGGGGCGCGTGTCCGCCGGTCTGGCAGCACTCAGGGCTGCAACTGCAAAAGATCGCGACCGCGACCGAAACCCGAATGACTTCCGGGAGCGTCTCGCGCGTGTCGTGGACAGGTCACGGGACCAGGACGACACGCCGAAACCGGAAGGCCGCAATTATGCTCGGGAGCGGCTGAAGGAGATCATGGAAAAGGATGCCGGTCGCGACGGTCAGGCGGCGGTTCACAAGCTGGACGGTCACAGCGAATCTGAGCTTGCAGGTGATACTGGGCGCGAGGACCGCAAGCCCTCCGTGAACGAGCGCCTGAAAGACGTGCTGAACAAGCCGCGTGAGCGGCTGGAGATCGAGGACGAGCGCGACCAGGAGAAGGAGCAGGAGGTCGAGAAGGATCGTGACATCGACCGTGATCCAGGTCTCAGTCACTGACGAGGCGATGAGAACTCGTTTCCCCGTTCTTCATGGGAATGCTCGCTTGAGAGAACCCGACGCCAACAAGGAATGAAATCACACCGGTCGCAGTCTTGAACTCGCGCACCTTGATTGCATTCTGCGTCAGGCGCGTCCTTGCGGTGACAAGAATTTTCTCCTGACCGTCACTCCCAACCGTCCGCATGATCCAGAGGCCATGCCAGCTTGGCCCTTTGCGTTCCGGATCGACCTTGCACAGCACTTCAACTGTATGGCCCTCTTCGGCAAGCGCGCGAAGGCCTTGTTCGGTGGTCACATTTGGTTCGATCTCTATAGTCGCGGTCATCGGATGCTCTTGAAGAAACGGGAGTTATCTCTTTGTGCCGAAATTCATCAAGATTAGCAATCGTATATTATTGACTTCAACTTGCCCAAAGGGTTGGGCGCAGACAGCCGGTATCAGGGGGAGGGCGCGGCCCTCGCC
>JBCAWP010000202.1:0-4873 GCA_038534535.1 Pseudomonadota bacterium | reverse complement strand
CCCGCTCCCGGTGGACGGGAGCGGGGCATTGCCATATCGCAGGAAATAGCGTGTCACGAGACCGCCCATCGAGTGCGCTACAATGTCAAATTTTATGTCCGGCTTATCGATCCCGTAGCGTGCTTTGTATTGAGCCCGGACGTAGGCGCGCCGCGCATCTATGAAGTCCGCGAGACGTGCCGCATTCTCGGCATTGTCGAGGCGCCAGTCATAGTCGAATTGAAAGCAGGTGAAGTGGTCGTCGCCATAATCAAGCCCGTTGAGGCCGAGCGATTCATCACGATAGCCGCCGACCCCGAGCGTCGAGAGGATCCCAATATAAGCCCTGATGGCGACGGGTACGCCAAGCACGCGGACTTTGACGGTCTCAAGCACACCATCCGATTTTACCGTATCGCCCGAACGCTCAACTCGTAAACCGTCGCGGATTGGTAGGGCAATCAATTGCGCGTCGGACCTGGATCGTGGGTCGGCATAGGTGCCGCTGAATGCGCCCCAAACAACCCGTCCAGACACGTCATCGACAAGCCGGCTCCCGAGGATTCCAGGGATCACGATGACGGGATTACGGTCTGGCAGGTGATACTGCGCCGAGCGCTCATAAAGTGCGCTGAGGTCAGCAGATTTCGGGTCGGAGGCACACGCCGCAAGCATGAGCAGACCGCAACACGCGGCGATGCTCTTGGCCCGCCATAAGGCCCCGAGAATAGCAGATATGCTCAGTACTTTCATGGTGGGCAGGGGCCCGCTTTCATCGTCACAGGTCAAGTCAGACCATGTCACAGCTCTGTTAGGCAAGGGGATAATCGGCTTCCGCCACGTATCTTGAGGGACCCTTGCCGAAATGACTGGAATAGAGGTGGAACCGGTCTGCCCAGAAGGGCGAAGATTCGAAGTCTGCATGACGCGCCGCAAATGCCTTTGCGTCTTCAGGTGTGGTTCCGTGGCAGTAAGCCAGCGTGACATGGGGCACAAACCGCCGGCGTTCCGCCGGGAGGCCGAGGCGCCGAGCAGCCCGCTCACAGGCGCCGGCTAAGCGCGCGAGATCTTGGTCATGGTCGATGCCGACCCACAAAGCAGAAGGCTCACGGCGACCAAACCAGCCAGCCCCTTTCAGCCGCAGTTTCATCTGAGGGGCAGCGATCTCTCCCAGCTCAAAATCCAGCTCTTGCGCGACGTGTCGGTCGACATGACCGAAGAAGCGGAGTGTGATGTGGAAGTTTTCGGCCGGCCGCCAAGACGCGCCGCTCACACGCTCCTGCAGGGGCTGGAGTTCGCTGGCTATGTCGGGACGGATCGGCAAGGCTGCGAAAAGTCGGTACATGGATGCGAAAGAGAATTGGACCGGCACGGACAGATCCATGCCGGCCATTTCATATGGAGGCTAGGCGATTATCAGCCGGCGAGAGCCTCTAGCTTACCGAAATGCTCGGCCAGCAGATAGTAAAAAGTAACGCGCGATTTATTACCGCCCTCGGGTTTCATCTTTTCGCAGATTGCGCCGATCGCCGCATCGAGCTCTGCATTGGTGTGGGCGAGGGCCAACTTTCCACGACACCATTTTTCCCGCACGCGTTGGAGTTCCGTTTCATCGGAACACGAGACAAGTGAGCTGTCGCGGTTGCGCAGGGCGATGCCAAGGTGGCCCACGATTTTTTCAGCAGCTGCTTGATTGTATCCAGCGGCATATTTCTTGACGTTCTCAGCATATGCAGACGCATCGGCCATGTAGATCTCCCCTTCTATAGTCTCGCGCGGCGAAGGCCTAGGGCGCTTCACCTACTCGCGCGAGACTATAATGGGAGCGTCGCTTGTCAATTCGCCCGTGGGTTACAAGCGCGGTTTACGCGCAAGGCGATCTATGGACCTGGTTCAGCGCTTCGACGGCGTCGTCGAGATCTGGTGTCCAGTCCAGATCAAAGGCGTCTATGCAAGTTTTCAATTGTTCCATGGTCGTGGCGCCGATGATCGTGGAGGTCGTGAAGGGCCGGGTATCGCAGAACTTGATGGCCAGGTGAGTTGGATCAATCCCGCGTTCAACGGCGAGATCCAGATACGCGTTGATGGCGGCCTCAGCACCCTCGCCTTCGTAGCGCTGCAACCGATCAAAAAGCTGCTTTCGGGATCCTTGGGGCAGGGCGCCATCGCGGTATTTGCCGGTGAGATAGCCCTGCGCGAGAGGGGAGTAGGCGAGTAAGCCGACGTCCTCGCGGATTGCGATTTCGTCGAGGCCGTTCTCGAATTTTCGGCTGACAAGATTGTAGACATTCTGGATTGATTGCATCCGGGGCAGCTCTCGCGCGTCGCTTTCCGCTAGGAACCGCATGACACCGAATGGCGTTTCATTTGAGACACCCAGATGGCGGATGCGCCCTGCTTCAACGTGGCGGTTCAAGTGGGCGAGAATGTCTTCGAAGGGTTCGTAGGCGTGGGCGTAGGCCTTTTCGTCCAATTTGTTGCCGAACAAAGGGACGGGGCGATCCGGCCAGTGAAGCTGGTAAAGATCGATATAGTCTGTCTGGAGGCGTTTGAGGCTCTTCTCCACGGCCTCATCGACTTGTTCGCGGGTGTGGCGTGTCCAGCTGACGTCGTCGTCCCGTGTCCAAAGCATTTTGGAAAGACCAGCGATTTTTGTCGCCAGAACAATGTCGCCGCGTCGGCCCGTCTTTTGGAGCCATGAGCCGATTATCCGCTCCGTATTGCCTTGCGTTTCGGGCTCAGGCGGGATCGAGTACATTTCCGCAGTGTCCCAAAATGTGACACCCCGCTCGAGCGCATAGTCCATTTGTGCATGGCCTTCAGCCTCTGTGTTCTGGGTGCCCCAGGTCATCGTGCCGAGACAGCAGGACGTGACGGAGAGGCCGGTTCGGCCAAGCGGGCGATTTTCAATGGGCATAAGTTAACTCTATCAGCGTGAATATTAACGGAAATTAAGGGAGGGGCAGGTCAGGTAGTCGCGGTTTTTCTTGCGAAACGTTCGCCGAGAAACAATATTAGCGGTACTGCTCTTCTGGAGTGAATTTAGGAAGGAATGGTTTGACCATGAACGACTTCAACCGACAATACAGCCTCGCTTCGGGGCGGGCGATGGACACATCGACCGATGCCGGGCTGAGGGCCTTCATGCTCGGCGTGTATAACAAGCTGGCCATGGGCATTGGTCTCGCCGGTATTCTGGCTTTTGTCGCCGGGACCGTCCCGGCTGTGTCGCAGCTTGTCTTTGGCACACCGCTCTACTTCGTGGTGCAGTGGGGACCGATCGCGCTGATCGTCGGATCCATGTTTTTCATGAAGAACCCCTCCCCAACGGGAACCGCGGTTCTTTACTGGTCCATCGTGACGCTGCTGGGCCTTGGTCTTGGGATCTGGGTTGCCATGGCCGAGTCCGCGACGGGTTTCGCAACGCGCGGCGGCATTTCCGGGTCGCTGACCTATGTGACGATCGCGAAGGCGTTTTTCATAACGGCATCGGCCTTTGGTGCGCTGTCGCTGTTCGGTTACACGACGAAGGTCAACCTTACTGGCTTTGGCAGCTTTGCCATTATGGGCCTTTGGGGCGTGGTCGCGCTCAGCCTCTTAAACTTCATCCTGCCGCCGTCAGGCATGTTTGAGTGGCTCATCATGGGTGCTGTGTTTGTTTTGTCGGCCGTCATCGTTGCCTGGCAGACGCAGGAACTGAAGGAAGGCTATTACCAACTCGCCGGTGATGAGCGCGGCCTTGCCGTGATGACGAATTGGGGTGCGCTCAACTTCTTCATCAGCTTCGTCAATATGTTCCGGATTGTGCTGATGCTGCTCGCGTCGCGCGACTAGAGCCTCGCTCAACGGAAGAAAATTGGCCCCGGTCCGTTAGCGGATCGGGGCTTTTAATTGGTTACTCCGCCGCCACCCTCTCGGTGTCTGCACCGCCGAGAATTCGGTCAGCCACTTCGTGCGGCACGACCATCAGCATGTCTGCGCAGGTCTTCTCGAAGGACTCCAAGAGATCGCCGGCTCTTCGGCTTTCAGTTCGTTCGGCGTGCATTTCGAGCAATAGGCGGAACCGCTCGGCGTGTTTGTCTTCGAGCGCGTCAAGTTTGTACCAACTGATCGCGTCGGGGTTTGCGACGGCTTCAAACCGGCCCTCGGGATCCCAGATATAGGCAACGCCACCGGTCATGCCGGCCCCGAAATTATCACCAACGGGTCCGAGGATCGCGACATCTCCGCCGGTCATATACTCACAGCCATTGGCGCCGACGCCTTCGACGACCGCGCTTGCCCCAGAGTTCCGAACTGCAAAGCGAACGCCGGCTGTTCCTGCGGCGAAGAGGCGCCCGGAAGTCGCACCGTATAGACATGTATTCCCGATGATCGCGTTTGACGCCGCATCATAGGCCGCGTTCTTCGGTGGCCGCGCGATGATGGTCGCGCCGGACAATCCCTTCCCGACATAGTCATTGGCATCGCCAATGACGTCCAAGGTGAGCCCTTGGACAGCGAATGCGCCAAGGGACTGGCCGGCCGAGCCTTCCAGGCGGACATGGAGGCGGCCCTCCGGCAAGGCGTTCTGGCCGAATTTCCGTACAATTGCCGATGAGGCCCGCGTGCCAATGGCGCGCTGGACGTTTCGAACGCCATAGGACAATTGCATTTTCTCGCCGCGCGCAAAGAAGGGGTCGGCATCGCGCAGGATTTGTGCGTCGAGGGTCTCGGGCACCTCGTTCCGCCGTGTCGGCTGATAAGTGACTTTTCCTGCGTCACCCACTTGGACGAGGAGGGGGTTCAAATCGAGATCGTCGAGGTGCGCCGCGCCGCGGGAGACCTGTGCGAGGAGGTCTGACCGGCCAATGGCCTGTCAAGCCTTGACGAGGCCATTGGCCGGTCAGACCTC
>JBCAWP010000201.1:0-4899 GCA_038534535.1 Pseudomonadota bacterium | reverse complement strand
GCACGCCGGGCTCCGTCAGGTATCTCAGGAAGGTCCCAAAACTCTCCGGAAACTCGTCTGGGTCATAAACGGGTCGTTGCGCGCGGCCGTCACTCGGGGACATAGGCGATCACTTTGATCTCGACGATCCCGCGTTCGGGATAAAGGCGATCAACGTCGATTGCGGTCCAGGCTGGGTACGGCGCTTTCAAGAACTTGTCCTTCGATGTTGTAAATGGCCCGACCTGGTGGATCAGCTCGGTGTGGAAGGTCGTCATCTCGACCACATCAGACCAATCGGCGCCGGCCTCGGCGAGCACGCCGCCAATCGCTTCGAAGGCCCGGTCGAAGGCCGCCTCGAGCGCGGCGGGGTCATTCTCATTCTCATCTCCTTGCAGAGACGCGACAATTCCGGAGAGGTACAGCGTGTCCCCGGCCCGAACGGCTGGCGCATAGTGGAAGACGTCATAGGCTTCCTGCCAGACATCGGGGACGATTCGCGGCGCATTCGTTTCTTCTGTGGCGGCCTCTTCTTGGGCGAGAGCGGGGGAGGTCGTCGCCATCAGGGCTACGGCGGCAAGGCATGGTTTCAAGCGCATATTGGATCTCCAAAGATGAGAGGGTTATGTCACCGTGGCGCCGCCATCAACGACCATCATTTGGCCGGTCATGTAGGAGCCGGCCTTGGAGGCCAGATAAACCGCCGCGCCAGCGATTTCCTCAGGTTCTCCAATGCGGTCTAGCGGCGTGCCCGACAAAGCACGTTTCAGGATATCGGGGTTTTCCCAGAGGGCCCGGGCAAAGTCCGTTCGGATGAGACCGGGCGCAATGCAGTTGACGCGCACATTATCGGCACCGAATTCCACCGACAGGTTGCGCGCCAGTTGGAAGTCGGCCGCTTTGGAGATGTTGTATGCGCCGATCACGGACGTTCCTCGTAGTCCGCCAATAGACGAGACGATGATGACCGCGCCGTCCTTGCGCGCCCGCATGTCCGGGGCGCACATATTGATCAGCCAGTGATTGGAAATGATGTTGTTCTGAAGGATCTTGGAGAACTGCTCGTCTTCAATATTGCCCATGGGCCCGAAATAAGGGTTCGTCGCCGCATTGCAGACGACGATATGAATGTCGCCGAAGGCCGACTTCGTCTCATTGACCAGGTTTTGCAGATCGTCCTTGGATGAGATGTTCGCGGGCACGGCGATGGCTGCCTCACGGCCCTCCGTCTCATTAATGGCCTTGGCCACCTCCTGGCAGGGGCCCGGTTTGCGAGACGATATGACGACATTGGCGCCGGCCGCTGCCATCGCTTCGGCAATGGCCTTTCCGATCCCCCGCGACGAGCCTGTGATAATGGCGGTTTTTCCGGTGAGATCGAACAGGCTCATGACATAGTCCTCCGTCAAGTTTCATGTGTTTTGCCGAAGGTTAAGCAGGTCTCGCTAGGGCAGGCTAGGGCCGATCATTGAATTGAACGCGCGAACTTTACGTCTCGATCCTGGCGGCTCCGAGGCATAATCTGCCCTGTCCGTGGGCAAGGCTGGTCAGGCATTCAGCACGCGGCCCCAATGACGCAAGGTTAGAGTGCAATCCCCTAGAAATCGGGGTTGATATGCTGCGGCTGCGCCGTATTTGTTGCGGCGCAGCATGGAAGGCCTGCCGCGAGTGGCCAAAGGGACCTATCCCTTTTCGCGGATCAACAGGTGCAGCTGATGTTGTGGGAGGAGCCGTTTGCCGGGCCGCACGTCCGGCCAGCTCTTGAAAGGAACTTTCAATGTTAAAGTCCATCACCCTCGGGGTCGCCCTGGCGGCCATGACTGCGCCCCTCGCCTTTGCAGACACGGCGCAAACCGATGTTCCGGTATCTATCACTGTAAAGTTCACCCCAGAAAGTCTCGCCCAGCCCGGCGCTGCCGACGCTTTGGTCCAGGAAATCAACGAGAAAGCTCGCCGCGCTTGCCGCCGTCCGGCGACCATCGTGAGCGCGCCGACGGTCGACGATATCTGCGTCGATGAAATCATGGAAGCCGCTCTGCGGGAAGTCGAACAAGTCCAAGCGCGGGCCGGTGAACCTGTGCCCCGCGAAATCGCACAAATTTCGACCGGACAGCGCTAGGCCGTTTCCTCCCAGGTTTAGCGTTAGAAGGGTCGCCCACGGCCATGGGCGGCCCTTCGCTGCTGTTCTAGGAGATGAAGGCAAGAGCCGCCGAACCGGATATGATGACGCCGTTCAAGTGCATCTGAATGGGAACGGGGGGCAACACGGGGACCCGAGGCGCATGCGCGTCGGCGGACGTCCTAGAAGCTTCGCTGGATCGAAAAACTGAAGGTGCTGACGCGAAAGCCTTCGCGTTCGACACCAATAAACGGTCCAACTGCGACGTCATCAGCATCAAAATCCGGACTCGTCGCGCCGAAATAAGCGTAATCAGCCCCCACGCTCCATTTCGGCGTCAGGTCATAAATCACGCCAAGGCGCCCCTGGAAGGCGAACGACCAGGTCGCGTCGTCTGGAACCACCGCCTGCGAGAGCGCCCCCTGGCCATCGACATTTGCAGCGCCGATACCCGCGCTGACGAATGGGTGAAACCGCCCAGTCGTATCGAGGGAGTAGCTCACATTCGCCATCAGGGCGTGGGTTCTCAGGAGCCCCGAGGGATCGGAGAGCGGGTCTGGTATGCCACCCGTTGCCGGATCAAACCCGTCTAGAAACTCAATTTCATCAATTTCGGAGCGGAAGAAGCGGTATTCTGCTTCGACGGACACGCCATGTCCAAGCGGCCGCCCATACAAGAACCCTGTCGCGAGCCCAACCGCGGCATCAACCGAATTGCTGGTAACCGGTTCGACGGCGAACAAAATAGCGGGATCAATCGTTGCCACGGTCTCAAAGGCGATGGGTCGTCCAAACCCCAAGGCTGCGCGGACATAGTTTTTGTCTTGCTCGATGTCCTGCGCGGTCGCGGCCGGTATTGCGGTTGCCATGGCGAGCACAAGTCTGCCGCACGTTAAGCGCTTTGCGATCATGCTGGAACGGGCCTCCTTTAATCAGACCGCACCTGCCGGCCGATTAGTGGCCGACATCGATCGTCAACCAGTCTGGTTTTTGGTAGGGCAGGCCAAGGTCCCGGGCAACCTGTTCGTGGGCAATGACGCCGGCCTCAACCGTCAGGCCCCGCGCGAGGTGGACATCACTGTTCAGGGCGGCCTTCGTGCCGTCCCGCGCGATTTTCAGCACGAAGGGCAATGTCGCATTATTGAGCGCATAGGTGGACGTCCGCGGCACGGCGCCCGGCATATTCGCCACGCAATAATGCAGGATCCCATCGACTTCGTAGATCGGGTCCTCATGCGTGGTTGGCTTTGAGGTTTCGAAACAGCCGCCTTGGTCGATCGCAATGTCGACGAGAACCGCGCCGGGTTTCATTGTCTTCAGCTGGTCCCGCGTTACGAGTTTCGGCGCCGCCGCGCCCGGGATCAGCACCGCGCCAATGACCAGATCAGCTTCGCGCACGGCCGCATCCAGGGCCGACTTCGTCGAATACATTGTGCGCACGAGTCCATTGAACTGCTCGTCAAGCTCGGCAAGCCGGCGATTGTTCCGGTCAAAGACAGTCACGTCTGCGCGCATGCCCACGGCAATCTCTGCCGCATTGGTGCCCGACACACCGCCGCCGATAATCACGACTTTGGCCGGCATTACCCCTGGTACGCCGCCGAGCAAAAGGCCGCGGCCCCGGCGCGTCCGCATCAGTGCCCAAGCCGCGACCTGCATGGACATACGCCCCGCCACCTGGCTCATCGGGGTCAGCAGCGGCAGTCGCCCCTCACTATCTGTCACGGTCTCATAGGCGATCGCCGTACATCCAGACGCGATCAGTCCATTGGCCTGAACCGCGTCAGCGGCGAGGTGCAAATAGGTGAAAAGCGTATGGTCGGGTGTGAGCCGTGCCGTTTCCTCCGGCTGGGGCTCTTTCACTTTCACAATCAGTTCCGAGGCAGAAAAGACCGCGTCGGCATCGGGTACGATCGTCGCCCCTTCGCGTTGGTAGTCTTCATCTGAAAAGCCTGAGCCAAGACCAGCGCCCAATTGAACATTCACATCGTGGCCGGCCCGCACCAATTCCCCGATACTTTCTGGTGTCAGTCCGACACGGGATTCCTGCTTTTTGATCTCTGTTGGAACGCCTATGCGCATCACTGCCTCCACGCCGCAATTTTTCGCCTTATATCAGTGAAAAGACGATGCGCTATATCAATTCTCGTGGCGCGAGATGCCGGGCGCCGTACACAGAAAAACACCGCCAGGCAGGGCCCGGCGGTGCACGCGTTTTTCAAGAGTGTCGTCTCCGCTCAGAAGCTCTTGGAGATTGTAAAGACGCCGGTCGATCCATTTCCGGCCAGGCTCGCCGTATCGATATAGCGGGCGTCGAGGTCGATGCCCCACACCGTCAGCGTTGCCCCGATACCGAATTCCCAATAATCCTCGAAAAAGCCGGTGGAAGCCGCTTCATCATCTTCGAAGAATTCGAGATAAGCGGCGTGCCCGCTCACGGAGAGACTGGCCGGTGTGCCGGCGAGGTCGAACTCTCCGATGGGTAGGCTCCCATCGACGAGGGTATGAAGCGAGTTACCGGCCTCGAAATAATATTCTGGCGACCAGGAGAGCGTCAGCCCGAAGGAGGCCGGGCCGATGTCATAAGCGGCGCCCGCTTGCAGCTCGACATAGTCTTGCTGCGGGAAATCAAGGAAGACGTCGCCTGGGGCAAGGCCGAAATCAGCCGGATCGACCAGGAACGGCCCCGCATCCGGAACGATGATGTCATCATCATCCTGCGGCGCATCTGGATAGAAATAGTAGACCACGCCAAACGACAGGCCGACGTCGCCAACAGTCGGGGTTATGCCGGCATAGAA
>JBCAWP010000200.1:0-4917 GCA_038534535.1 Pseudomonadota bacterium | reverse complement strand
CTTGAGTCTCAATCGCTGCCAGACCTTTCAGCATGCCGGCACGGATCTTCGCGACGTTCGCAGCGTCATCCTCTGTATCGAAGCGACCAACAACACGTTTGCGGGCGAGGGCGGCGAGGTCCGGAAATCCGCGATTGAAGTTTCGTCCCGTGGCTTTTTCGACCCGGCCCTGCATATAGCCGCCCTCGATCTGCGCGATGCCAATGGGGTTCGCCACCGGCACGACAACGACTTGTCCGATCAGCGTTCCACGCTCGACGGCCTCATTTAGCTGGTCGATCAGAAGGCGGAGGACGAGCTGCCCAGGCAATTCGTCCGCATGCAGGCCCGCTTGTAGGTAGATTTTGGGGCGGGCGTCTGCCGCACCGAACCGATAAATTTTGAGCGTGTGCGCGACGCCGTCGGCGGTTTCGGGAAGTGCCTTGGTCACAATTTCGAGTGTCTGATTGTCCGGGTGAGGTGTGGGAACCGGCGTTTCGTCTTCGGGCGCTTTCTCTGTTTCCGGCGCGGCGATGACCTCCTCGGTCAGCTCCACACTTGCGTTGGTTTCCGGAGTTTCTGAGGCCACCTCGGTGTCTGGCTTCACTTCGAAGTTGCTCATTCTTTCATCGCCCTGCACAGTGATTACGCAATTGATCTGTCAAAGCCCCAAAGGCCTTGGCATATCTCACGGGGCACATATACGCAGTCACTCTGAATAAGCGATAAAAATAGCTAGAAAATCGGCCGGATTTTCGATCGAAATCTCTGAAGCGGCGGGCAAGAACGCATGAAACTTCTCAAATCCACCGTTTATGTCGGACCGAACATTTACGACCATAAGCCATTGATCAGAATGACGCTGGATATGGGCCGGTTTGAAGCGCGGGCGGTGCGTAGTTTCGGCTCTGATCTGATTGATCCCTTGCTCGACTATATGCCGACCCTGCAACACGAGGTGACCAGCAAGGGCGATCGGGTGCTCGACCTTCTCAAGGATGATGACGATTTCCAACTCGGGGACTTGATGGCGCGTCTCGCCCTGTCGCTGCAACGCCAGGCCGCCGCCACCGTTTCGAGTGCCAAAGCGCTCGATACTGATGAGCGCGGCATTGTCGACGTCCTTTACGGATACGATTCCCGGGAAATCGGATTGCGCGCAGGCGATGTGGCGCGGCTGACCATTCTCGAACTTATCGATCCTATCGCCGATGACCCCTTCGATATCGCCGCGGAAATCGAAAATTTTGTGGATTCAGCGGTCTCGCGCACGCTCGGGCCATCCTCGACAGCGCTCGTAAAAGCCGCCGACGCGCGCGATATCCCGTGGTTCCGTTTGAATAATGATAGCCTCGTCCAATTGGGTCACGGGAAATACCAGAAGCGTGTCGAAGCCGCGCTGAGCTGCCACACCTCGCTGATTGGTGTGGATATCGCCAAGGACAAAGAGTTTTGCCTGCAATTACTCGGCGATCTCGGCCTGCCAGTGCCGCTGCAATATTATGTCCGCACGAAAGCCGACGCGGCCGAGATGGCGAAATATATTGGCTACCCCGTCGTCGTGAAGCCCGTCGATGGAAATCATGGCCGCGGAGTGTCCCTCAACCTTAAAACGGCGCGCGAGGTTCGCGATGCATTTGCCAGGGCCCGTGACGAGGGCAGCGGCGTCATCGTTGAAGAGATGATCGAGGGGCTCGACCACCGGCTCCTCGTGGTCGACGGCAAACTGGTCGCGGCCGCCAAACGTGTGCCGGCCCATGTCATCGGGGACGGTCGGTCGACGGTCGAAGACCTTGTCGCCGAGGTCAACCGGGACCCGCGGCGCGGCGTCGGCCATGAGAATATGCTGACCCAGATCCGTCTGGATGATGGCGCCAAGGCCGTTCTGAAGAAGCAAGGCATGACGATCGACAGTGTGCCGCATGAGGGCGAAGAGGTCTTCCTCCGGAAAACCGCGAATCTGTCGACCGGCGGCACAGCCATTGATGTGACGGACATTATCCACCCGGAAAACAGAGTTATGGCCGAGCGCGCCGTGAAGGCCATTGGCCTCGACATTGGCGGGGTAGATTTTTTGACGACGGATATTTCGCGCAGTTATCGCGAGATTGGCGGCGGCATTTGCGAGGTGAATGCGGGGCCCGGCATCCGCATGCATATTGCGCCATCTGAAGGCGAGCCGCGGGATGTTGGCGCCGCGATCATCGACATGTTGTATCCGCCGGGGACGCCGTCAAGCATTCCAATTGCGGCGCTCACTGGCACCAATGGCAAGACCACCACTTCGCGGATGCTCGCGCATATCTTGAAAATGGCGGGTCATGTGGTCGGGCAGACCAGTACAGATGCTGTGAAAATCAACGGCACGGTCACTGTTAAAGGCGATATGACGGGTCCAGTAGCGGCCAACATCGTCTTGCGCGACCCGGATGTCGACGTGGCCGTGCTTGAGACCGCGCGCGGAGGTATTGTCCGGGCGGGCCTTGGATACAAGAAGTGTAATGTCGGGGCGGTCCTCAATGTCAGCGCCGACCATTTGGGGCTCGGCGGGATCAATACGCTTGACGAGCTCGCCCGGGTGAAGCGCCTCGTGGTCGAGGTCGCCGAGGATACCGCAGTCCTGAACGCAGATAATCCGTGGACGTTGCAAATGGCCGGGCATACGCCCGCAAAAAATATTTGTTATGTCACGCTCAATCCGAACAATCCGATCGTTCAGGAACATATCGATCTCGGCAAGCAGGCGATCGTGCTCGAACCGTCGCCGTCTGGCGATTCCATCGTGCTTTATGATGGTGGCAAGCGGATCGATCTCCTTTGGAGCCATCTCATCCCTGCAACGGTGGACGGCAAAGCTCGCCACAATGTCGAGAATGCGATGTTCGCCGCCGCCATGGCTTACGCCCTCGACCTGGAGACAGATCAGATTCGTGCAGGGCTGCGGACCTTCGATAACTCCTTCTACCAGTCGCCGGGACGGATGAATGTCTATGACGGTAACGGCTTCCGGGTTATCCTCGACTATGGCCACAATGAAGCCGCCGTCGCCGCCATGGTCGATCTCGTGGAGCGGCTAGACCCGATTGGCCGGCGCACCGTTTGCCTCACCTGTCCGGGTGATCGCCGGGATGAGGACGCCCGCGCCATTGCCCGCCGCGCGGCTGGCAAATTCGATTCCTATATCTGCCATATGGACGAAGACCTTAGGGGGCGCGCGCCGGACGAGTTGCCGAAACTCATGCGCGAAGAGCTTATCGATTGCGGTGTGGCCCCGGACCGGATCGACATCATCCCCGAAGAGATGAAATCGGTTCAGCGGGCGCTTGAGCAAGCCGAGCGCGGCGACCTGGTTTTGATCTTCTGCTCCTCTGTGGAAGAGGCCTGGGAACGTATCACCTCCCATGCGCCGCAAGCGGAGGAAGAAACGGAAGAGACAGTGCCCGCCGAGAATGGATCGTCGGGCGGATCGCTGACCAATGGAAGCGATGATTTTGAAGTGCCAGAAGGCTACTCCATCGTCCGCGATGAGCGCGGTGTGAGACTCGAACCAAGCCGCTAAACACGAAGTCGAAATAGGCGCTATGCTGAAAACTATTCGCAACCGGCCAGGTCCACCGCTCCGGAGACTGGCGATTATTGGGGGTCGTCTTGAGGATGATAATCGCGATGTCTATCGCGAAATGCGCCGTTTGTCCGAAGGCCGCATTCTGATTTTTCCCACTGCATCCTCAGAGCCTTATGAAGTTGGTGAAGAAACTCAGGAAGCCTTTCAGATCCATGGTTTTGAGTGCGACGTCGCCCATCTCAGCTCCGAGAATGCCCACGAGGCGGCTTTTGACCAGGCCCTGATCGACCAGGTCGAGGCCTATGGCAGCGTCTATTTCACGGGCGGCGACCAGGCGAAGATCTTCCAGGCGCTCGTCCAGAATGGGGCTGAGACACCGCTCCTGAAATCGATCCGCGCGATGTTCGCCGCGGGCGGTTTACTGGCCGGCTCAAGCGCCGGCGCAGCGATCATGTCTAAGAGCATGATTATGGGGGGCACCTCGTTTGAAGCCATTGCTTCAGGCGTGTCGCCAAGCCCGGATGTTCCGGGTCTTCTCCTCGGTAAAGGCCTCGGCTTTTTTAAACGCGGCCTCGTCGACCAGCATTTCATCAAGCGCGGGCGCCTCGCGCGCCTTGTCGTCGCTCTTGCCAATTCAAACCAGCGCTGCGGCTTTGGCATTGACGAGAACACCGCCCTCTTTGTCGAGGGGTCAACGGCCAGGGTCATCGGTGAATACGGGATGTTCTTCATCGATATGAAGAACGCCGAGGTCGACCTTGAAAACCGAACCTTCGACAATATCCGGGTCGACTATTTGGACGATGGCGATGTAATGGACTTGGAGCGGTTCTCGACAAAACCGAGCGAGAGCAAACGCAAGGTCAAGAAAGATGATATTGCCTATACCGCGCCGGCCAAGTCTCCGCGAAATGCCTTTGGCGCCTATGCGCTTTACGACCTGATCGCCCGGCTCGTGCTCGGCGATACCAAAACCTACAACAAGGACGAGCTCGTCGCGATTGACCCTAAATCCCGCGTGGCGACCAGCGTCTCTCTGGAACGCGTGAAGCGGAAGAGCCGCTGTTATGTGTCAACCCCGAGCGCTGGCATGCGGATCACAGCGGTCAATCTCGTCGCCTCCATGAAGCGTGAAGTGCTGGATCCCGAAACCGTCCAGGCAAGGCTCGGCCGCGGCGCCCGGACCCTCGGCCTCGATGTCACGGGGCGCAGCCGCATTCTCCTTCTTGGCTCGTCGCCGATATATTATCAGCCAGAGAAACAGAGAGAGTTGCTCGAATATGTCGATGGCCCTGTCGGCGTGATCGGCGCGGCGTCTTTCGAAGCGCGCAGGGCAGCCGCTGATCATGTGAACTTCTTTGTGCAGAACGGCA
>JBCAWP010000199.1:0-4924 GCA_038534535.1 Pseudomonadota bacterium | reverse complement strand
GTGCTGTCGTCATCATTTTGGCGGCCGTTTTCTGAAGCGGCACGTCAGCAGAAAAACCGGCACGAAGCCGGGTTTTGTTGTTTCGGGTCTGAGGACGGGGCCCTGCAACCGTCTACTGGGAGAGGAATTTATGTCGAGAGTATCGCTTGTTTTGAATGGCAAGTCTGTTTCTTCGGATGTTGAGGACCGGACTTTGCTTGTTTCTTTTATCCGTGATGTGCGTGGTCTGACTGGGACGCATGTTGGGTGTGACACGTCTCAGTGCGGCGCGTGTGTTGTTCATGTTGACGGTAAGGCTGTGAAGTCGTGCACGATGCTTGCGGCGCAGGCGGACGGGTCTGAGGTTGTGACGCTTGAGGGGATCGGGTCAGCGGATTCGCTTCATCCTGTACAGGCAGCGTTCCGTGAGCATCACGGTCTTCAGTGCGGTTTTTGCACGCCGGGCATGATCATGAGCGCGGTTGACATGATCAACCGTCACGGTGCGGGCAATCTGGACGAGGCGACGATCCGGGATGAGCTTGAGGGCAACATCTGCCGTTGCACGGGCTACCACAACATCGTGAAGGCGATCAAGGCGGCGTCGGACCAGATGGCCGGTATGGCGCAGGCGGCCGAATAGGGTTTTTGAGTTTGTTTTGAGTGCGGGTTTTTCGCGCTTTTGAGACGCGGGGACCGGCTGGCCGGGTCCGCTCTGGGGGGAGCGGGTGCATCTGGCGGGTGCGTGTTTCCGGATAGAGGTTTTGGGAGAGAGAAGATGGCGATTGAGGGGATTGGCGCACGCGCGCTTCGCAAGGAAGACAAGCGATTCATAACCGGCAAGGGCCGGTACACGGATGACATGGTTCTTCCGGGGATGGGTCACGCGGCCTTTGTGCGCTCACCGCATGCGCATGCGAAGGTGACGGGGATTGATGCGAGCGCAGCGCTTGCGATGCCGGGTGTTGATGCTGTTCTGACGGGGGACCAGCTTGTCGGTGACGGGATCGGCAACCTGATCTGCGGCTGGATGATCCATTCCAAGGACGGGACGCCGATGAAGATGGGCGGCTGGCGGGCGCTTGAGCCTGAGGTGGTGCGCCATGTTGGCCAGGCGGTTGCGGTTGTTGTTGCCGATACGGCGGCGCAGGCGCGCGATGCGGCGGACGCGGTTGTTGTCGACTATGAGGAGCTTGCCGCGGTTGTCGATCCGGTTGCCGCGCTTGAGCCCGGAGCGCCGCAGGTGCATCCGGAGGCGGAAGGCAACCTGATCTACGACTGGGAGATCGGGGATTCTGCTGCGGTTGATGCGGCGTTTGCGGGCGCGGCGCATGTGACGAAGATGGAGATCCGCAACAACCGCCTTGTTCCGAACCCGATGGAGCCGCGGGCCGCGCTTGCCAGCTACGACGATGCGGAAGAGCATCACACGCTCTATACGACCTCGCAGAACCCGCATGTGGCGCGTCTTGTTCTGTCGGCGTTCTATAATGTTGCTCCTGAGCACAAGCTGCGTGTGATCGCGCCTGATGTGGGCGGCGGCTTCGGGTCGAAGATCTACATCTACCCGGAAGAGATGGTGTGTCTTTGGGCGTCCAAGCGTGTCGGCCGTCCCGTGAAGTGGGTGTCGGACCGGACGGAAGCGTTCCTGACGGATGCGCACGGGCGCGACCATGTGTCGGAGGCGGAGCTTGCGCTTGATGCGGACAACAAGATTGTCGGGCTGCGTGTGAAGACGATCGCCAATCTGGGCGCTTACATGTCGTTGTTCTCTTCGGCGGTTCCGACCTATCTCTATGCCACGCTTCTGTCGGGGCAGTACAACATTCCGGCGATCCACGCGAATGTGAAGACGGTCTATACCAACACGACGGCGGTGGATGCGTATCGGGGGGCGGGTCGTCCGGAGGCGACGTATCTTCTGGAGCGGATCATGGAGACGGCGGCGCGGGAGGTTGGTCTTTCGCCTGCGGACTTCCGGCGCAAGAACTTCGTGCGGGAGTTTCCGCACCAGACGCCGGTGATCATGTGCTACGACGCGGGCGACTATGACGCGACGCTGGATGCGGCGCTGTCGGCGGCGGACTATGCGGGCTTTGCGGCGCGCAAGGCGGAGGCGGCCTCGCGCGGCAAGCTGCGGGGGATCGGTCTTTCCTGCTACATCGAGGCCTGCGGGATCGCGCCGTCTGCGGCGGTCGGGTCCCTTGGGGCGGGTGTCGGCCTTTGGGAATCGGCGGAGGTCCGGGTGAACCCGGTCGGCACGGTCGAGGTCCTGACGGGTTCGCACAGCCATGGCCAGGGTCACGAGACGACGTTCGCGCAGCTGATCTGCGAGCGGTTCGGTCTTGACAGCGATGCGGTGTCGATCGTGCACGGGGATACGGACAAGGTACAGTTCGGGATGGGGACCTACGGGTCGCGGTCCGGTGCTGTGGGGATGTCCGCGATCGTGAAGGCGCTGGACAAGGTCGAGGACAAGGCGAAGAAGATCGCGGCGCATCTGATGGAGGCGTCTGAAGGGGACATCCAGATCGAGGGGGGCGAGCTGAAGGTCGCGGGCACGGACAAGAAGCTGTCCTTCACGGAAGTGGCGCTTGCGGCGTATACGGCGCACAATCTTCCCGAAGGCATGGAGCCGGGACTGAAGGAGGGTGCGTTCTACGACCCGTCCAACTTCACGTTCCCTGCCGGGACCTATGTGTGCGAGGTCGAGATTGACCCTGAGACGGGCAAGACGGAGATCGTGAGCTTTGTTGCAGCGGACGACTTCGGCAAGGTGATCAACCCGATGATCGTGGAAGGCCAGGTTCACGGCGGCCTTGTTCAGGGGATTGGCCAGGCGCTTCTTGAGAACGCGGCCTATGACGAGAACGGCCAGCTTCTGACGGCGTCCTACATGGACTACACGATGCCGCGTGCGGATGACGTTCCCTCGTTCAGCCTGTCGACGCACGAGACGCTGTGCCCCGGCAATCCGCTTGGCATGAAGGGGTGCGGGGAGGCCGGAGCGATCGGGTCTCCGCCTGCGGTGATCAACGCGATCACGGATGCGATCGGGTCGAACGACCTGACGATGCCGGCAACGCCGGAGAAGGTGTGGCATCTGTGCCAGTCGCAGCTGAAGCAGGCGGCCGAATAAGGGTCGAGAGGAAAATTCTTCGGGCAGGTTTTGCCTGCCCGGTCATCTGAGATTGAGACTTTGGGGAGACCCGTCATGTATGAAACAACCTATCACCGCGCCGGTTCGGTTGCCGAGGCATCGGATCTGATGTCGAAGGCCGAGGACGGCAAGGTTCTTGGAGGCGGCCAGACGCTTCTTCCGACGATGAAGCAGCGCCTTGCGTCGCCGAGCGATCTTGTCGATGTGACGAAGATCGGTGAGATGAACGGCATCTGCGAGGGCGATGGCAGCCTGTCGATCGGGGCGGCGACGACGCATGCGGAGGTTGCCGCGTCTGATCTTGTGCGCTCGAAGCTTCCGAGCCTTGCGGGGCTTGCGGGGGGCATCGGCGATCCGGCTGTGCGCCACATGGGCACGATCGGGGGTTCGATCGCCAACAACGATCCGGCCGCGGACTATCCGGCGGCGCTGGTGGCGCTGGGGGCGACGGTGGTGACGAGCAAGCGGTCGCTGTCTGCGGAAGACTTCTTCGTCGGCATGTTCGACACGGCGCTGGATGAGGACGAGATCGTCGTGTCGGTGACATTCCCGCTGATCGAGAAGGGGGCCTACGCCAAATACCCGAACCCGGCCTCGCGCTATGCGATGGCAGGGGTCTATGTGGCCAAGCACCAGGACGGATCCGTGCGGGTGGCGGTGACCGGAGCGGGCCATTACGGCGTCTTCCGGGTCGACGGCATGGAAGCGGCGCTTCAAGGCAACTGGTCGCCGGACGCGGTCGCAGGCATCAAGGTGGACGCAGGCTCCATGCTGCACGACATCCACGGCTCCGCAGCCTACCGCGCAAACCTCGTCACCGTCATGGCCAAACGCGCCGTCCAAAAAGCAGGCTGACAGGACCTCATTGGAACGTCATCCATTTGGAAGCCCGGTTCGTAAATGAGCCGGGCTTCCGGTTTTTTGGGCGTATATAGGAAAGAGTCACAAATTAAGTGTGATATAGAGCGCAAAATCATAATCCAGATTGTGCTAGAACGATGAGTGAGTTTGGGAAAACCTTTTTTTTTGGCCCATAAAGGAACACAAATTCGTCTAATGGATGCATAAAGGCGTGTTGGTAACCTTCAGATCGGGCGGCATGAGGCCGAAAGGCGGGACAGAGGTATAGATGGCGGTATCAAATCAGCGGGCTCCCAAAGCCGGCGGTCCCCGGGAAAATCCCGTCGCGATTGCCTTCCGGCCCATCCGGTCGGCATTCTGGGGCGTGGCGATCGTCAGTTTCGTCATTAACATCCTCATGCTCACCGGCCCGGTGTTCATGCTTCAGATCTATGACCGGGTTCTTGCGAGCGGCTCGGTTCCCACGCTGGTCGTGATCGGCTCCCTGGCGATCGTGCTCTACATGTTCTACGGCATCCTGGAGGGCGTGCGCGGACGCATCCTGTCGCGTCTTGGTCAGCGCGTCGATGCACGGCTGTCCGGTATCGTCTACAAGGTGTCCAACAGTCTGCCGGTCCGGTTGGGCCGCAAGTCTGCGCGCCTTCGGCCGGTTCAGGATCTTGATACGATCCGCCAATTTCTGTCCGGCCCCGGTCCGGCGGCCATTTTCGATATTCCGTGGCTGCCGCTCTATCTCGGCATCGTATTCCTGTTCCATCCGCTTCTGGGCGCCGTTGGCCTGGCCGGGGCGATCATTATCTCGATCCTGATCGTGGTGAACGAATACATGTCCCGCGGCCCGACCGAAGATGCGGCCGGTCAATCAGGGCGCAGAACAGCTGCGGTAGAAAGCGGCCAGCGCAATGCGGAAGTCGTGGCCGCCAT
>JBCAWP010000198.1:0-4936 GCA_038534535.1 Pseudomonadota bacterium | reverse complement strand
TATCGTTCCCCTCATATTTGTCGGACTGATTGCTGCGGTGGCCATCGCAGCCCTGTTGATCCCGAAATCTGTCTACAAATCACAGATCGAGGCCAGCGCTGAAGCAGCGCTCCAGCGAGATGTTACCTTGAGCGGCGATGTTGGCGTATCGCTCTTTCCGAGGATTGCGGCCTCCGTCGAAGATGTCACCATTGCCAATCCGGAAGGATTTGGCGCCGAGCATATGGCCAAAGCTGGCGCTCTGCGCGCCTCGGTCAAATGGGGTCCCCTCCTCACCGGCCGCGTCGAAATCGAAGAGATCGCCCTGATCGATGCGGACATCGCGCTCGAAAGACTGGCTGATGGGCGCGCCAATTGGGAATTCGGAACAGCCGAAGCCCCGGTCGACGAGACGCCCACAGACACAGAGACCCAGACCGTGAATGCTGGGCTCGACCGGGCGCGCGTGATCGATACGTCGGTCACGTATTCCGATGCCGTGACCGGCCAAGCTTTCACCCTGTCTGACTTCAACGGGAACGTCACACTCGGAGATTTAAGCGATGCGCTCAACGCCGATGGCCGCGGGCTCTTTGATGGAGATCGCTTCGCCTTCGATTTGAGGCTCGACTCGCCGGAGGCCCTCCTCGGCGGCCAGAGCGTTCTGACAGCGCTCAATCTCGACACCGATGTCGGAACGGTCAGCTATGATGGCCAAGCCCAGCTTGGCGAAACGTCCATCCTGTCCGGCGCCTTTTCCGTCGACGTGCCGAGCCTTGTGGCATTTGCCGATAATGCCGGGCTGGACGCCGCATCCCTCCCCGTCAATCTGGCGCCGATCGGTCGCCTCATTGTGCAGGGGCAGCTGGATGGCCCGGTCGATGCCTTATCCATATCGCTTGAGGAGGCGCGCACGGATGGCCCGTCCCTTGATTTCGGATTTACGGGCACCATTGCGGCAAGTGAAACGCCGGAGCTCAATGGGCGCTATAATTTGTCGATGCTTGAGGCGGCCGATACGCTGGAAGCGCTCGGGATCTCTGTCGAGCAGGCCGCAATCCTTGCGAGCACGACGATCACAGCCAATGGCGATGTTTCAGGCCCAGCAGATGCCGTCTCATTAACGGATACAAGCTTCGATATCGCTGGGCCTCTCATGAATGTGGACTACAAAGGCGCTCTTAGCCTCGCCGATGCAGGACGTATTGACGGCACCCTCAATGCCTCCAGCATAGCATTGCGGCAATTACTGGCGGCGAGCGGTACGGAGCTTCCCCCCGGTGACACGCTCCAATCATTTGATTTCAGCGGCGCTTTGAACGGCGCCTTCAACAATATTGCAATTAAAGGCCTGTCTCTGACGCTGGACGATGTACAGGCAAATGGATCGCTCGCCCTCGACATGTCCGGCGCCAAACCGACCTTTTCCGGCGATCTGACAACGAGCGCCCTGGATCTTACGCCCTTTATGGGCCCACCCCCGGAAAACCAGCCTGAGGGGTGGAGTAAGGAGCCGCTAGCGCTCGACAGTCTCTCCTTGGCAGATGGCACAATCACGCTCAAAAGTCCGTCGATCAAAATCGATAAGGTTTCGCTGGAGGATGCCGACCTCACCGCGACCCTCCAGAACGGGCGCTTCGTCGCTGATATTACGCAGGTGAAAACGTTTGGCGGGCGCTGGCAGGGTGAGATGACCGTCAATGCGCGGTCAAGCGTGCCAGGCATTGGCTTTGACTTGTCAGGGCAGTCCATTCTCATCGACGATCTATTGCGCACGCTGACGGGCACCGATCGGCTGTCTGGTATTGGCGAGTTCTCCCTCAACGCTACGGGAGAAGGCGCGAGCATCCACGACATTATGCAAGGCCTGGATGGACAATTGTCGGCAAACCTTGCCGACGGCGCACTGAAAGGCGTCAATCTCGGCCAATTGTTCCGCACGACGACGAATTTGCGCCAATCCCTTGCCGCTGGAGATTTGAGCCTCGGGCTATCCCCAGGCGCGGAGACTGACTTCACCTCCTTCGTTTCCCTGCTGACGATCCAGGACGGCGTGGCCAATGTCGACACGATGGAGTTTCTCAATCCAGTGCTCGGGGCGATCGGATCGGGCCGCATTAATCTCGGCGCGCAGACCCTGGACATGGGCATTCAGTTTGCCGCCGACACGGGCGGCGGCGCCAATCTGAACGACATCCAGCTGAACGGCATGCCAATCCCCTTGAAGATTACAGGATCGTGGGCGTCGCCGCGTGTCGTGCCGGACACCGAGGCGCTGACCCGCGCGCTGGTCGGCGGACAGCTAGACCAAGTTGAAAACACCGCGCGAGACGCCATCAACGAGGCTCTCGGCGATGATGTCGGCTCAATCATCGGTGATGTGATTGGCGGGCAAAGAAACCGTGCTGCGCCAGGCGGCGGCGAGGAAGACGCCGCCGACGACGAAGAAGAAGAAGAGCCTGCAACGCCGGAAGACGTCGTCGAAGATATCGCCCGAGAGGCGCTCGGCGGCATATTTGGACGCCGTGACTAGCCAGCCCCTCACCGACCGCAAGTCGCAAAAAAAGGGCGCTTGTTGAAGCGCCCTTTCTCTTTGGATCGTCTCAATCGCTATTCAGCGGCGAGCGCGTGGGTCGGATAATCAGCTCCGCGATGCTTCTTGAATTCTGCCCGTGAGATCGCGCGGCAGTGGACCTCATCTGGACCGTCAGCAAAACGCAGTGTCCGAATGTTCGCATACGCCCGGGCAAGCCCGAAATCGGTTGTCACGCCGGCGCCGCCATGGGCCTGCATGGCGTCATCGATGATGTCTAGGGCCATGGTCGGCGCGGCAACCTTGATCATGGCGATCTCATTGCGCGCTTCTTTGTTGCCCACCGTATCCATCATATACGCCGCTTTAAGGGTCAGCAGACGGGTCATCTCGATGTTTGTCCGTGCCCAGCCAATGCGCTGTTCCCAGACCGAATGCTCGCCGATTTTCTTGCCGAACGCTTCGCGCGTGAGAAGACGCTTGCACATCTTTTCGAGCGCGACTTCCGCAGCGCCGATCGTCCGCATACAATGGTGGATCCGGCCAGGTCCCAGGCGGCCTTGCGCAATTTCAAAACCCCTGCCCTCGCCAAGCAGAATGTTCGAGGCGGGCACACGCACATCCTCAAGCAGAACTTCAGCATGCCCATGGGGCGCGTCGTCGAACCCGAAGACCGGCAGCATCCGGAGGATCTTCACACCCGGCGTGTTTAATGGCACCAGGATTTGGCTCTGCTGCTTATGACGTTCAGCACTCGGGTCGGTCTTCCCCATGACAATCGCAATCTCGCAGCGCGGATCGCCCACACCGGACGACCACCATTTGCGCCCATTGATCACATACTCATCGCCGTCGCGCTCGATACGCGTCTGAACGTTCGTCGCGTCGGAAGACGCAACCAGCGGCTCGGTCATCAGAAAGGCAGAGCGGATCTCACCGGCCATGAGTCGGCGCAGATACGTCTCTTTTTGGGCATCGGTGCCGTAGCGGTGGAAGACTTCCATATTGCCCGTGTCCGGCGCCGAGCAATTGAAGACCTCCGAGGCCCAGCCGACGCGGCCCATAAGCTCGGCGAGCGGCGCATATTCCAGATTGGTCAGCCCTGCCCCCTGATACTCTTCGGTATCATGGTCGGCGTTTGGCGGCAGGAACATGTTCCATAGCCCTTCGGCTTTCGCCTTGACCTTCAGCTCCTCAAGGATTGGCGGAACGGTCCAGCGGTCCTCTGCAGCCTCATGCTGTTCATCATACGTTGCCACATTTGGAAAAATGTACTCATCCATGAAGGCCGACACACGATCGATCCATTCAAGCGTTTTTGGGCTATAATCAAAATTCACGGCGCACTCCCTGACAGCTTTCTGCAATCCTAATCGAGCTATTCGCTGCGGTGAAGGCTTTTCCCGGGTGGACGTAACGTCACGCCGATAGAAGAATGTCCGATATCGGCGCCGGCAGGCGCCCCTGCCGCGCCTGGTCGATTGCGCCGTTGACGATGAGGTGTGTAAACGCGTCCCGGATCTTACCAGCGCGCATCCGCGCCAACAGGTCGGCAAAGGGAAGACGCACAACGGTCAGGTCTTCGCTTGGTTCGGGGCTTGAAGGCCCCTCGGTAAGATCCCAGGCGAGATAGCCAAATGCCACTTCGTCCGTCACCGAATTCGAAAGCTCCCACTCACCGACACAGCAATGGGAAGCGGCGATCAGCCCCGTCTCTTCTTTCAGTTCCCGCGACGCCGAAACCCATGGATCAACCCCTTTTTGCCCCCCACCTTCCGGAAGCTCCCAGGAGTAGGTGTTGGCGGGATAACGGTGCTGTCCGACCAGCCACGTATACCCCTCGGCATCGATCGGTAAGACGCCGGTCGCGAGATTAGCAATATAAACAACGCCATAGATCCCCGGCGTTCCATCTGGATGGGTAATCTTGCTCGATTCCACCCTGAGCCACGGGTTCTCATATTCGACCTGGGTGGAATGGACGCGCCAGGGTCCGCGCGTCTCATGCGTCATGGTCGGCGTCCACTGCGGTGAGAGGTTCAGGCCGGATCGTATTCGTATGTAACCGGTCACGACCGGAATGCAGATCGCCGGAAACCTGCTCGTCCAATCGCTCCCGGTCCAGTTGCCGGATCCGATCGATGACGATATCGGCCGATTGGCGCTCAAGCCCGAGGGAGACGAGCGCCTCACGTCCAAGTAGCAACGCCGATTCCAACGTCTCACGTATCTGGAAGGCCACATCTCCGCGGCGTAGGAGATCGATCGAATGCTCGCGGTCATGGGCCCGAACCATGACCGGGACACCCGGCGCCATATGGCTCGTCAAATCGAGTATCCGGGCGACGATGTCGAGTGCCAGCCAGGATTTGGGGATCCAAACCAGGATCGGCACAGCAGCTAGGACCAGATAGACTGCGGTCT
>JBCAWP010000197.1:0-4977 GCA_038534535.1 Pseudomonadota bacterium | reverse complement strand
ATCGTGACGCGCAATGACAAGGTCCACGTCGTGACGGGCCGCCACATGGAAGTGTCCATCATGGACGCTGATGGGCGGATCCGCCAGACCTTCAAGCCGAGCTACGGGACACGCCTCTACGTGTCTGCCGGTGCCAAGGTGAAGCCGGGCGATAAGCTTGCCGATTGGGATCCTTTCGCGCAGCCGATCATTTCGGAAGTGGCTGGTCATGTGAAACTCGTCGATGTGATCGATGGCGTGACCTCTCGGGAAGAGACCGACGAGGCCACCGGCATTTCATCGCGCGTTCTCATTGACTGGCGGTCGGCGTCTAAGGGCGCTGATGTGAAGCCAGCTGTGATCATCGTCGATGATAAAGGTGAGCCAGTCACGCTGCCGAATGGCGGCGAAGCGCAATACCTCCTCTCGGTCGGCGCGATCCTTTCTGTCAGCGATGGCGATGAGATCGGTTCGGGCGACACGCTGGCGCGTGTGACAACCGGCGGTGCCAAGACCCGCGATATCACCGGGGGTCTGCCACGTGTGGCAGAATTGTTCGAAGCCCGTCGTCCGAAGGACCATGCAATCATCGCCGAGATCGATGGCAAGGTCGTTTATGGGCGCGACTATAAGAATAAGCGCCGGGTCTCAATTGTTCCGGATATCGAAGGCGGGGAGCCGGTTGATTATCTGGTGCCGAAGACGAAGCACCTTGCCGTGCAAGATGGCGACTTCATCAAGCAGGGCGAGTACCTGATGGACGGGAACCCCGCGCCGCAGGACATTCTGGCCATTCTCGGTGTCGAAGCCCTGGCGGACTATCTGATCGAAGAGATCCAGAAGGTCTATCGTCTGCAAGGGGTGCCAATTAATGATAAGCACATCGAAGTGATCGTCCGGCAGATGCTTCAGAAGGTCGAGATCACCGATGCAGGGGATACGACGCTTCTGAAAGGCGAGCAGGTCGACACGCTCGAATTCGACGCAGCGAACGAGGAAGCGCGCAAGCGCAAGAAAGAAGAAGCTCGGGGCACGCCGGTTCTGCTCGGTATTACCAAAGCGAGCCTGCAAACCCGGTCGTTCATCTCGGCGGCATCGTTCCAGGAAACGACACGTGTGCTGACCGAGGCCGCGCTCCAGGGCAAGGTCGATACGCTCGAGGGTCTGAAAGAGAACGTCATTGTCGGGCGCCTAATTCCGGCAGGGACGGGTGGCTCGATGCGGCGGTATCGCAAGGTCGCCGGTGAGCGGGACACAAGGCTGCGTGAGGCGCGTGCCAAAGCAGCTGCGGCAGCCGCCGCGGCAGAAGAAGCGGCCGCTCTGCCCGCCCCGGAGAGTGATGCGGCCGAGTAATCGGCGCGTAAAATCAGGAGACTGGATGATGGCCCGGCAAAGCTTGCTGGCCGTCATCCATCTCTAGCTGGACACCTGGTGTGTGGCCGAAGGTAATAGGGTGACGTCAGGCCCTTGACGGCCCGAAAGCGGGGGACTAAGACGCCCCAACTTCCAGATTACGGTCTGGTGACGACACACTCGCAGAGCCTGCAAATGCCGAGAGGCCGATCTTCGGCCTCATCGGCACTGTAGTTTTTGAACAAGGCCCGTGGAGCGGGCCGCAGATATGAAAGAGCCGGCAATGCCGACGATACAACAGCTTATCCGGAAGCCGCGCCAGCCGAAGCCCGTGCGTAATAAAGTGCCGGCCCTTAAGGCATGCCCGCAGCGCCGCGGTGTTTGTACCCGCGTTTACACGACGACGCCGAAGAAGCCGAACTCGGCGCTTCGGAAAGTCGCCAAAGTGCGCCTGACGTCCGGTTATGAAGTTGTGAGCTACATTCCCGGGGAAGGGCACAATCTGCAAGAACACTCTGTCGTGCTTATCCGCGGCGGGCGTGTAAAAGACCTTCCCGGCGTGCGCTATCATATCCTGCGCGGTGTTCTGGATACCCAGGGCGTCAAAGACCGTAAGCAACGCCGGTCCCATTACGGCGTCAAACGACCCAAGTAAGAAAGAGACACCGATGTCCCGTCGCCACCGCGCTGAGAAACGTGAAGTTCTGCCAGATCCAAAGTTCAAGGATGTGGTTCTGACCAAATTCATGAATCAGATCATGAGAGACGGAAAGAAGTCTGCGGCCGAGCGCATCGTCTACGGGGCGCTTGATCTGGTTGAGACGCGGGCCAAGCGTAATCCGGTGGACGTCTTCCGCGATGCGCTGGAAGCTGTCTCGCCGTCGGTTGAGGTGCGTTCACGCCGGGTTGGCGGCGCGACCTATCAGGTGCCGGTTGAAGTGCGCGCTGAGCGCCGTCAAGCACTGGCGATCCGCTGGCTTGCAGCCGCGGCCCAGGGGCGCAATGAAAACACGATGCGCGAACGCCTGGCTGGCGAGTTGATGGATGCAAGCCAAGGGCGCGGCACAGCTGTGAAAAAGCGGGAAGATACCCACCGTATGGCCGAAGCCAACCGCGCCTTCTCACACTATCGCTGGTAGACCCAGCACCAACGACGCTCGACCCATTCGACTTGAAGGGAACTGACATGGCCCGCGAATATCCGCTGGATCGCTACCGTAACTTCGGCATCATGGCGCACATTGATGCCGGCAAAACCACGACGACGGAACGGATCCTGTACTATACGGGTAAGTCCCACAAAATCGGCGAAGTCCATGACGGCGCGGCGACGATGGATTGGATGGAGCAGGAGCAGGAACGCGGGATCACGATCACGTCGGCTGCGACAACAACGTTCTGGGAACGGACCGAAGACGGCGAAACCGCCCAGACCCCGAAATTCCGCTTCAACATTATCGACACGCCCGGGCACGTGGACTTCACGATTGAGGTCGAACGGTCACTGGCCGTGCTTGACGGCGCGGTTTGCGTTCTGGATGCGAATGCTGGTGTTGAGCCCCAGACCGAGACGGTGTGGCGCCAGGCCGACCGGTATCAAGTTCCGCGCATCGTGTTCGTCAACAAGATGGACAAGCTGGGTGCCGATTTCTTCAATTGCGTTGAGATGATCCGTGATCGGACCGGTGCGATCCCAGCGCCGATCCAGTTGCCGATCGGTGCCGAGAGTGAACTCGAAGGTATGATCGACCTGATCACGATGAAGGAATGGGTCTGGGCCGGTGAAGATCTCGGCGCGTCTTGGGTGCTGCGCGATATCCGCGATGAGCTGAAAGACAAGGCCGAAGAAATGCGCGCCGAGCTGGTTGAGCTTGCCGTTGAGCAAGACGAAGCGGCTATGGAAGCCTATCTCGAAGGCAATGAGCCCGACGAAGAAACCCTGCGCAAATTGATCCGCAAGGGGACGCTAGAGATGGCGTTTGTCCCTGTGCTCTGCGGGTCGGCTTTCAAGAACAAAGGCGTCCAGCCCATGCTGAACGCTGTGATCGATTATCTTCCAGGTCCGCTTGATGTGCCGCCCTATATGGGCTTTGCGCCAGGAGACGAGACGGAAACGCGGAACATTGCCCGTAAGGCCGATGACGAAGAGCCGTTCTCCGGTCTTGCGTTTAAGATCATGAACGATCCGTACATGGGCACGCTGACCTTTACGCGGATTTATTCCGGCACACTGAATAAAGGCGATGCGTTCCTGAACTCGACAAAGGGGCGCAAAGAGCGCGTCGGTCGGATGGTCATGATGCACTCGAACAAGCAGGACGAAATCACCGAGGCATTCGCCGGCGACATCGTCGCGCTTGCTGGTCTGAAGGAAACGACGACCGGTGACACGGTTTGTGATCCAAACAAAGCCGTCGTGCTGGAAACGATGACGTTCCCGGATCCGGTTATTGAGATCGCGGTTGAGCCGAAATCGAAGGCCGACCAGGAGAAGATGTCCGTTGGCCTGCAACGCCTGGCAGCAGAGGATCCAAGCTTCCGGGTCGAAACGGACAATGAGTCCGGCCAGACGATCATGAAAGGCATGGGCGAACTTCACCTTGACATCCTGGTCGACCGTCTGAAGCGGGAATTCCGTGTCGAAGCGAACATCGGTCAGCCGCAGGTGGCCTACCGTGAGGCTCTCGGGCGCGCAGCTGAGATCAACTACACCCACAAGAAGCAGTCGGGTGGATCCGGTCAGTTCGCGGAAGTGAAACTCCAATTTGAGCCGCTTGAGCCGGGTTCAGGCTTCCAGTTTGAAAGCCAGATCGTCGGCGGGTCCGTGCCCAAGGAATATATTCCAGGTGTTGAAAAAGGACTGGAGAGTGCGAAGGAAGCGGGTCTTCTTGCTGGTTATCCGATGACCGATTTCAAGGCGACGCTGATCGATGGTAAATTCCACGATGTGGACTCCTCGGTCCTTGCCTTCGAAATCGCGGCGCGCGCCGCATTCCGCGAGCTGAAAGGGCCGGGCGACCCACGTCTGATGGAGCCCGTCATGAAGGTCGAAGTTGTGACCCCGGAAGACTATATGGGTGACATTATTGGCGACCTGAACTCTCGTCGTGGGCAGATCCAAGGGTCTGAACCTCGTGGTAATGCGACGGCGATTAATGCCACCGTGCCGCTGGTGAATATGTTCGGTTATGTGTCCAACCTGCGGGGCATGTCCCAGGGGCGGGCCCAGTTCACCATGCAATTCGATCATTATGCTGAGGTGCCGAAGGGCGAAGCTCAGAAGATCATTGAGGAATTGGCGGGCTAGAGAGCCGACCGGGTCGCTCGCTCCGGGCGGCGAAATGCGAACAGGTCGAACTTGAAATGAGACGGGCGGTCAGCCGCCAATGACGACAATAAGGAGAGCCGATTATGGCCAAGTCAAAGTTTGAGCGGACGAAGCCGCACGTGAACATCGGGACCATTGGTCACGTCGACCATGGCAAGACGACGCTGACGGCGGCGATCACGATGGTTCTGTCGGAAGTGACGGGGGCTGAGAAGCGCTCCTATGAGGACATTGATAGTGCGCCGGAAGAGAAAGCGCGCGGGATCACGATCAACACCGCCCACGTGGAATATGAGACCGACAATCGCCACTATGCC
>JBCAWP010000196.1:0-5016 GCA_038534535.1 Pseudomonadota bacterium | reverse complement strand
TCGATCAGTCCGCGCCATAACCGTGAAGAGGTGCGCTTTGTTGGCATTGGTAATGTAGCGCTTGTTGCCCGTCAGCACATAATGGTCGCCGTCCCGCAGGGCCTTTGTCCGCACACTTCCAGCATCGGACCCGGCCTCCGGCTCGGTCAGCGCAAAACTCGCAATCAGGTCCCCGCTCGCAATGCCGGGGAGCCATTTTTGCTTCTGGGTCTCGTTCCCATGCAGCACGAGCGCTTGGGACCCAATGCCAATGTTTGTACCGGCGACGGACCGGAAGGCGGGCGAGGTTTTGCCGAGCTCCATCGCGACCAGGCATTCGGTCTCCATATCGAGGGCGAGGCCGCCGTATTCCTCAGGCACCGCCAGGCCGAAAAGGCCGAGCTGTTTCATCTCCTCGACAATGGCGTCGGGCATTTCGTCGGTCGCATCGACCTGCGCTTCCAATGGCCGGCACTTTTCTGTGACGAACCGGCGCACCGTTTCGATCAGCTGGTCGCGCAGCTCCCTGTCGAAGGCCATGGGCGGCTCCTCCTCAGCTTGTCTTGTTCTTCCGAAACCTTAGAACCGGACGGGGCGAACCGCAAAGCGACAAAAGGAGCCGACGATGCAGGCCACTGAAATCACGACAGGCGACTGGGCGGGCTGGAAAACCTGGCCGGAAGAACCGTTCGAGTATGAGCAGGCGGGCCCCTTCTATTTCCGCGTCGACGACCAGGGCCCGGTCGCGGCTTTCCGCGCCGAGCGCAAGCATATGAATGCCGGCCATGTGATGCATGGTGGCTGCTTGATGACCTTTGCTGATTTTGCCCTCTTCGCCATCGCCCACCAGCATATCGGCTTTGATAGCTATGGCGTGACCGTCGCGTTTACTTCGGAATTCCTCGCCGGGCCGAAAGTGGGCGAAATGATCGAAGCGCGCGGCGAAGTCCTCCGCGCCGGCGGGTCACTCGTCTTCGTGCGCGGCATGGTGACTGCCGACGACAAGGCCTGCTTGAACTTCTCCGGCACGATCAAACGGATGCGCGCGACCTCTTAGCCTGCTCCCTGCGCATAGCCCTACCCCGCCTCGCCATTAAGCGCCGCGCCGATCTCCTCAGCTCGCGCAGATTTCAACGCCGCGCAAAGCGTAATCGCTTCCCGCGTCTGGGCGAGCGAGCGTTCATGCCCCGGGGCCAATTGGCCATGTTGAGAAAATAAGGCTTCCAGTTCACTAACACGGGGACCATCACAAAACCCGCGCGCAAGGGCGGGGGTTTGGCGCGGCCACTGGCCTGGCAGGACTTTCACAAAGTCGGGATAGTTCGCGCGCAGCCAATCCCAGGTCTCTGCGCGGGTCGCCTCACCTTGCATTTGACCGGCGACAAGCGACAAGCTCTCGCGCGGCCCAAGTGTGCCGGCAATTGCAAGCCCACGCACACGCTCGGCAAGATCCGGCGTTCTCGCCGCCCCCAGCGCGACGGCGCGCGCCGCATCAAAACGTGGGTCGCTGATTGTGGCGCGGCTTTCAAGAAGCGCGTCAAAAAACGCCGCGCCGCCATCCTGGACGCCGACAATCAGCGCCGAGGTGTATCTGTCGGACGAGAGCGCAGCCGGGTCGCGATCTCCTTCGAGACCAAGGAAACTCGACGCATTCGCAAGCAGAGCTTCGCGAACACCGGCCTCTTCCAGATCAATCGCGAGGAAGGCTTCAAGGTCCCGCCGGAGCACTGTCGCATCCGCGCCGTCGTCACCAGCCAGCCCATCAAAACGCGGCAGGTACCAGCTCGTCACTTCATCGCGCAGCGCCGTACGCGCCTCACCCTCGGCGAGGAGGCTCGACAAGCGGCGAATAGGCTGGGTCGGGGCAATCGCAACGCGCCGATCGCTGTGGCGCGACGCGGCTTCTAGAACAGAAAGCATGTCGCGGGCGTTGCCCTGCCCCGCTTCAAAAGCGGCAACGGCACTATCCACCGCCGAAAGGGCTTCGGTCGCTGACAATTGATCGAAATGGTCGACGATGGCGGCCCAGTCCGCCTCGCTCAAGGCAATGCGGAAGTACCCGGCGCCATCGGCATTAGGCCAGACCCAGGCTGGGCAAGCCGCCTGCGACCCCAGGGAGACCGTAAGCGTCTCGTCCCGCATCATTCCGCATGCGCGGCCTGGTCGATCCGTCCCATTATCGAAGGCGACACAGACCGGAATAGTCCATTGCGTGCCGAGCTCAATCGCAGAGCCCAATGGCCGGTAGCGCGCCTGGCTGAGCGTAACGGCCGGCTCGATTGTCTCAGCCTCTTCGCAGGTGACGTTGGTGGAGAGCAGTGGCACGCCCTTTTGCTCAACAAAGCTCTCAAAGACTGCGGTCATGGAAGGCTCGCCCGTGACGTCGCCGATCACTTTGTAAAAGTCCGGACTGCCGGCATCCTTGTCTGCGAATTCAGCAATGTATCGGCCAAGAGCTGGGCGGAAAACGCCAGCGCCGAAATAGGCGTCGGCCATGGCAATTACAGCCATGCCTTTTGAATAGGTAATCGCGTCATAGGCGTTTCGGATATTCTCATTCCGACCAATCGGTTCGCGGACGGCCCGGGTGGACGACAGACTATCGAGGCGCATGGCGCTAATCGCCCGCATGACAGCGTCAACCTCATGCCCTGCATCGGGCTCATATTCGATCAGCGCGAGCGGGGTGCCCCAGGTGGCATAGGCCTCCTTCAGCCAGAGATCGTCCCACCATGGCGGCGTGACGAGGTTTCCGAACCACATATGCGCCAATTCATGGGTATGGATATTGAGCATGGCCCGGTCAGCCGCCGGTCCGGAATTCTCGTCAAGTAGCAGGCGCTCCTCGCGATAGGTAATGGCGCCGGCGAGTTCCGTCGCGCCGCTCGGCCAGGCGGGCGCGGCAATAATATCGAGCTTTTGGTACGGATAGGGCTGATCGAGCGCCGTTTCGAAAATCTCGACCAGCGGACCCGTGGTCTCCAGCGCACGCGCCAACTGGTCGCCGCGCCCTTTGCCCGCAAAGCCGCGTAAGGGGATCGGCTCGGACCGAATATCATTCGGCGGGATATCTTCCGCCTCAACAACATCGAATGGACCGACAGCAACGGACAGAAGATAGGTCGACAGCGGCCGGGTCGTATCGAAGCGAACCTCTTCGAAGCCTTCATCATCACGGGCTGGCCGGCGGGAGATCTCCGGCGTGTTCGAGATCGCCTGATACCCCTGAGGGACGACAAGCGCGATGTCGAATGGTGCTTTGAGCCCTGGCTCGTCAAAGCTCGGTAGGAAACGGCGCGCCTGGATCGATTCCGATTTTGCCAGGGCATAGGCCTCGCCCTCTTCCTCGACGCGGAACAAGCCCGCCAGATTCTTGTTGAAGTCAGCTTCGTAGGCGATCGCAAGCGTCACTTCGCCAGCTGGGAATGTCCGCGGAAAGACAATCCGTGAGACGCCCGTACTGTTGAGCACTTCTTCCCAGGTCGCTGTGCGGCCATTGATGCTTGCTGCATTCACGCGCAGATCTTTGCCGTGGAGCCAAATACCGTCGGATGGCTCGTTCAACCAGACATCAATCTTGACGATCCCGCGAAAACTCTCTTCGCGCGGGTCTACTTTAAGCGCCACATCATAGGCGAGCGGGCGCGCCCGGGGCGGTAGCTTTCCGAAGGGAGCTTCGCTCTCCATGATGGGGTGGGCAGCCTGAGGCGGGCGTGTACACGCCGCCAAAACCGCCATTAGGAGCGCTGTACCAACCCATCCCCAAAACTTCATCACCCGATCCGCCTTCTGCCGGTATTTCAACGATCAGAGACGTAGACGAGCGGGGCCAGCATGACCAGTGGTAACGGTTTAGGCGAGCAGATTGTCGAGGCGCTTTACCAGCATATAGTCCGGAACGAGTATGGGATTGGTGGGTAATCTTTCCGCAACGCGGCGCAGCCACGCCTTCAAGACGGGCACGCTGGCCGCCGCGATACCGTCTTCAAGGCCTGCCATCGCACCGAAGACAATCTGCGGAAAAAGCGCGAAGTCAAGCATGGTCGGTTCAGGCAAACCTCCAAGGAACGGTCCATCCCCCAAATGAGCGATCAACTCCAGGCCGATGCGTGCTTGCATGTCAGGAATGGATTCTGTGAGGTCCATGTGCTCGGCCATGGCGCGAATGAACGGCGCTTGGCGCACAAAGTCCGGCCAGCTATTGCGGACCTCTTCAGGCATCGGTGTTTGAGATGAGACCAGAGCGGCAAGCCGCCAAAAACGAAACCGCGTCTGCACCGTGTTCGGCCCATCAATGGCGCCGCGGAAAAAGGCCATGAGAAACGTCCCGGAGATCCAGCGGTCGATGCGCTCGACCGTTTCTCTATGTTCCGGGGGACATAAGGGATTGTTTGGGAAGAGCTCATCGAGCCAATACGCATGGTCCGACGATTCCCGGCGCCACTCCTCATCAATTTCGAGGACTGGCACCTGCGTCCCGCCAAACTTTCCAAGGGTTTTTGACGCATCAACCGGGTTTACCGGAACGTGGTCGAAGTCGACGCCCTTGAAATACAAAAACGCGGCGGTCTTCCGCACAAAGGGGCTTGTGCAGTATCCGTAAAGCTTGATGTCGGCCATAAAATCTATCTCGTCTGTTTGCGGACAGGCGTGGCCTCGTCAGCGCCGAAACACAAGCCACCCTTTCGTGAGGCTTGACCAGCGGCGCCGCACACTCGACACCGAAAGCATGCAACACCCTGCCCTCTCCGTCTTGGATCCTTCTCCCATCTTTGCGGGCCGGAGTGCCCGTAAGGCCCTGCTGGAGACACGCGCGCTGGCAGAGGCCGCAGACCAGCTCGGCTACCGCTCTTATTGGGTCCAGGAACACCATAACTCGCCAAGTTTTGCGGGAACGGCACCAGAGGTCATGATTGCCGACCTCGCCGCCCGGACCACCCAAATCAAGGTTGGGTCCGGCGGCGTGATGCTGCCAAACTATTCGCCCTTAAAAGTCGCGGAACAGTTTGCGGCCCTCTCCGCTTTGCACCCAGGAAG
>JBCAWP010000195.1:0-5025 GCA_038534535.1 Pseudomonadota bacterium | reverse complement strand
TACGCTGTTTGGTGGCTTTCTCGCCGTCAGCCTGACGGACTTTGTCCAAGGTTCCATTATGTTTGTGGCGCTGATCCTTGTCCCCGTCGTGACTTATCTTGTCCTGACAAATGGTGGCGATTGGTCGTCTGCGATCGCGGCGACGACGCCTGGCTATTTTGGTTGGTGGCCGGAAAACTTGACGGTGCTCGGCCTGGTTTCGCTCTTGGCTTGGGGGCTTGGTTATTTCGGCCAGCCCCACATCATTGTCCGCTTCATGGCAATCCGGTCGCTTAAGGATATCGCGACCGCGAGGTATATCGGCATGGGTTGGATGATCGTCACCATCATCGGCGCGGTGCTGACCGGCATTGTCGGCTTTGCCTATGCCTCAGCGACCGGCATTGCCGTCGACGATCCGGAGACGATTTTCATTATCCTGTCGCAAGTCCTCTTTCATCCCCTCATCGCCGGCTTCCTGCTTGCGGCAATCCTGGCGGCGATCATGAGCACGATCTCGTCCCAGCTTCTGGTGTCGTCGAGCTCCTTGACCGAAGATGTCTACAAGACCTTCCTACGTAAATCTGCTTCCCAGGGCGAACTGGTGACGGTGGGCCGGATTTCGGTCTTCATTGTTTCTCTTGTCGCGATTGCGCTCGCGTTTGATCGATCCAGCAATATCCTCTCGCTCGTCGGAAACGCCTGGGCGGGCTTCGGCGCAGCCTTCGGTCCGATAATTCTTTTGAGCCTCTTCTGGCAGGGGTTATCGCGGGACGGCGCGCTGGCTGGTATGGTGACAGGCGCTGCGACGGTTCTTTTCTGGTTGTACGCGCCAATCGAAATCGGCGGGCAAAGTTTGCCGCAAATCATTTATGAGATCATTCCGGGCTTTGTTTTGTCTGGCCTGGCGGCAATTGCCGTTAGCTTAGTCGGCCGATCAGCTAAGCCGCAGGTCCAGGCGCGCTTTGCCGAGATGGAAAAAACGATGGCGGAAACACCGCAGCCTGTTGCGTAACCGAGCTATGACGCCGCCACCTCTTCGGTGAGTTGAACGAGGACCGTCCCCTCTCCAATCTGCGCGCCGGGCTCTGCGAGCACGTCGGCCACGGTCCCGTCCCGGGGGGCCGTGAGTGTGTGCTCCATCTTCATCGCTTCCATCACCACTACGGCGTCGCCTTTTGACACCATATCGCCAGCCTTCACCGCCACGCTGAGCACCTTGCCCGGCATCGGCGCTGAGACCTGATCCCCGCCGGCGAGCGCTTCGGCATCTGCATCAAAATCCGGAATCGTGACAAGGCTTGTATCGCCGCCAGTCGTCACCGCGAACCGGCGCGGCGACAAATCTGTCACGAGCGGCAGCGGCATACCGTCCGGGAGCGGATAATTATCAGGATCCAAAACATCGGCATCGCTGCCAACCGCCACCGGCGCGCGCATCACACTTGGCGCATTCATGCGCCAGCCATCCCGGCGGCTCCACGGATCGGTGTCGCCGGTGTCTTCGAGTTGAACATCACAAACCGAAAGGACTGAGGCGAGTTCATGGGCGCCCGGCGGCACGGTGAGCGTATCTCCCGCCTCGGCAATCCAGTTCACATGGTGGGTGCCGGCACGGAACATCTCGTGGTCAGCGCACCGCGCTAGAAAACCGATATTACCGGGGACACCAGCAAGCTGTGTGTGGTGAAGCGTGTCGACCAATCGGTCGATTGCATCGTCCCGATTTCCATCCCAGAGAACGAGTTTCGCAATCATGGAATCGTAATTGGCGGGCACGCGGTCGCCGGTTTCAAATCCGGTCTCCCAGCGGATCGTCTCACCTTCCGTATCGGCGAGGAGCCCGAACTCCTCAATAACGCCGGCGCCCGGGCGAAATCCTTCTGCCGGATCTTCGGCGCAAATCCGCGCTTCAAGGGCATGTCCGAGCAGGCTGATCTCTTCCTGCTTTGCGGGAAGCCCCTCGCCGTTCGCGACGCGGATCTGCCATTCGACAAGATCCGTTCCAGTGACCATTTCTGTTACGGGATGTTCGACCTGGAGGCGGGTGTTCATTTCAAGGAACCAGAAACTGTCAAGCGCGAGGGGCTTCGCGCCATCAACAATAAACTCGACGGTGCCGGCGCCTGCATAATTGACCGCTTTGGCGAGGCGCACCGCAGCGCTTGTCATGGCGTCTCTCACCTCTTCTGGCATGCCGGGGGCCGGGGCTTCTTCGATGACCTTTTGCCGGCGACGCTGCAGCGAACAGTCTCGTTCGAAAAGGTGGATCGCGTCGCCGCGACCATCACCGAAGACCTGGACCTCGATGTGGCGGGGACGCTCGACAAGTTTCTCCAGCATCACGCGGCCATCGCCGAATGCGGCTTCCGCTTCGCGGACAGCACTTTCCAGTTGCGGCTTGAGTTCAGCAGCCTTGGTCACGTCGCGGATGCCGCGTCCGCCGCCACCGGCAACAGCCTTGATGAGGAGCGGAAAGCCGATCCCTTTTGCGGCTTTAGAGAGGGTCGCTGCGTCCTGGGCCTCGCCGCGATAGCCCGGCAAAACGGGCACGCCAGCCTCCTCGGCGATGCGTTTGGCTTCATCTTTGAGCCCCATTGCACGGATCGTTTCGGGCGCGGGCCCAATCCAGATGAGACCCGCCGCCTCGACGGCCTCGGCAAACGCCGCATTCTCGGACAGGAAGCCATAGCCAGGGTGAATCGCCTCGACCCCTGCCGTTTTGGCCACGCTGATTACCCTTTCGATGTTGAGGTAACTCTCAGCTACCGGCGCCGGGCCGACATGGATCGCCTCGTCGGCTTCGCGCACATGGCGGGACCGCGCGTCCGCGTCGGAATAGATTGCGACGGCACGGATGCCGAGTTGTCGGCACGTATCAATGATCCGGCAAGCGATTTCGCCGCGATTCGCGATGAGGAGTGATGTCAGCATGGCCCGAGGTCCCATCTTCGTTTCGCCCCTCTTAGGACAAGCCGTTTGTTGCGGCAAAGTCCCCGTTTATAATTTCGAGAGGATGCTATCATGAAGAGCGCGGGGTCGGATGGACGAGGCCTTGCCTTTCCGGTGTTTTTTCGGTCGGTTCTGCGTCGAAAACGGCGCGTCGCTTGCGGTGAATACCGGCGACGAGAACAAAGCTAATGATCATCAGAAGATACCAGGCGCCGAATTTCTGAATCGAGACCATCTGCCACCCCTCCGATTGGCCGGGATAAGTCCAAGCCTTGGCAAAGGTCGCAATATTCTCGGCGAACCAGATAAACAGAGCGACGAGGCCGAAGCCGATCACCAACGGCATGGGGCGGTAGGTTTCGTCGGGGCGAAACCAAACGACCGTGCGCCCGTAGAGGAGAACTGTCGCGGCAAAAAGGCCGAGGCGAATATCGACCGTATAATGATGGGCGAAGAAGTTGATATAGATGGCGAGCGCCAGAAACCCTTGCGCCCAAAGCGGAGGAAAGGCATCGAAGCGAAACTCGAAGATCCGCCAGACGCGGGCGAGATAAGATCCGACGGCGGCATACATAAATCCCGAAAACAAGGGCACGGCCCCGATCCTCAGGAGACTGTCTTCTGGGTAAGTCCAGGACCCCGCGGCAGTTTTGAAGAGTTCCATGACCGTCCCGACCACATGGAATACAAATATCACTCGCGCTTCTTCCCATGTCTCGAGACCGGAGAGGATAAGTCCGCCTTGCAAGGCAAGCGCGGCAAGGACGAGAAAATCATAGCGGCTGATCGGTGCCTCGTCGGGATAGACAAGGTAGGTCGCTAAGATCAGGACAAGGAGCGCGCCGCCGAAAAGGCAAGCCCAAGCCTGCTTCACGCCGAACGCGACAAATTCGAAAAACGCGGTCGTCCAAGTGCCTTTAACAAAGGCCTCGCGCCAGGCTTCTCGGCGGGCATGGAGCCAGTTGCGAAGCGCGGCAACGCGGGTTGAGGGGCGATCGTCAGCCGCAAGAGGCGCCGGATCGTCCGTCACGAGACCCAGCTTGGCTTTCGCTTCTCGAGGAAAGCCGCCAAGCCTTCGCGACCTTCCTCACTTGCGCGCCGCGCAGCAATTCGACGGGCCGTCTCGTGGCCGAGGGAATCATTGATTGGCTTGTCCTTAATATCGCGGACGAGCGCCTTAGCATCATTCACGGCGCTGGGCGCCGTGTGGAAAGCGAGCTTAGCGATATGCTCTTCGAGCTGAAGCATCTCTTCGTCCGTCCCCGCAACGTAATGGACAAGGCCAATCTTGTGGGCGAAGTCCGCGTCAAAACTTTCTCCGGTCACGAACAAAGCGCGCGACCAGCTTGGTCCGATGGTTTCGATAACAAACGGGCTGATCGTGGCGGGGGTAAGACCCAATCGAACCTCAGAGAAGCGAAAGCTTGTTCCTTTCATGGCGATGGCGACATCGCAGGCCGCGACCAATCCCGCACCGCCGCCCATGGCCGCGCCTTGAACCAGCGCGAGAGTCGTTTGCGGCAGCTCGTAGAGTTTTTTCAGCATCTGGGCGAGTTTGTAAGCGTCGTCCTCGTTTTCTTTCTGGGTGTAGTCAGCGGCCGCTTTCATCCAATCGAGATCGGCGCCGGCGGAGAAGGATTTGCCTGCGCCGCGGAGAATGATCAGCCGGAGATATTCGTCACCGCGCAGGGTTTCGAAGACATCCGATAGCTCGTCGATGACAACGTGATTAAAGGCATTATGCTTGTCCGGCCGGTTCAGCGTGACGACGGCAACGCCGTCTGGCGTCGCGTTCAGCTCGATCGTTTCATATGTTTGGGGCATCGCCGTCTGTCTCCTCACATCATTGCGCTCCAGCTGTACGGGCGAAGCCAGGAAACGAAAAGCCCCCGCCTTTGGAGGTTAGGCGGGGGAAGTTCGTTTTGAGAGAGGGAATTAAGAGTCAGACGGCTTCTGTCTGATTAGGACCCTTGCGGTTGGCCGTTAGAGCGGGTGTCTCGAACGAGTTCAGACGCCTCCAATTCGGCGAGCGTGAGCGCAAGATCGTCGCCGGCAATACTGGCAAATTTTGCGCTGGCCGTTTCGGCCGTGTGC
>JBCAWP010000194.1:0-5132 GCA_038534535.1 Pseudomonadota bacterium | reverse complement strand
GGCCGCCTGATGGTGAGGTGGCCGAGTGGTTGAAGGCGCACGCCTGGAACGCGTGTGGGCTGGCAACAGTCTCCAGGGTTCGAATCCCTGTCTCACCGCCACTCAGTCTGGAGTTTTTCAGGCATTTTTTTATATCCCGAAATAGTCCCGACAATTCCGGGACTTGTGCGGCGTAAATCGCGACTTGCATCTCCGTTTTGCTGATTTGGACGTCTCATTTGCCCTGAATTCGGAGAAAGTCTCTCGGCCCTTATTTTATAGGCCGGGTTTGGGAGATTCCCTGATAATGGGCGATTTACAGGGAATATTGACGATTTTCGCTGTTTTGGGGAGAAAGCAGGCTCTAATGTCCCGTGATTACAGGGGTTTAGTGGCCAATTTCCCTAAACACTGGAACAGGGAAATGAAATCCAGGATCAGGGAATTTTTTACTGAGAACAGGGAGTATTTTCAGGGACAACAGGGAAGCATGGATTATAGGAAAATCGGGTCCTGATCCGCCCATTTCACAGGTAAGCGTTTCGAATGAAAATGCGAAACAGCGATAGATGGATCCTGCTGCCCAGCCGCGATTGCCCTTAGTATTCTGGGTGACAGAAAAGCCAGATCCAGGTTTTTAGAGAGATATTCCGCCGTGGTGTCTTCTTCATCTGCGATCTGCTTGAGCGACTTCCCGGCTTTCAGTTTGTCGACCCGTTCCATCGCTTTCAGGATACGGCGGATCAGAAAAACATCGGGCTCTCTTTGAATGCCGGCAGACAAAACCAGCTTCTGCTCAACACCGCGACGTCTTTGCGTGAACGGCGCTTCGATCAAGACCGCATCAGCGTTTGGCTCGGTTTTAAGTCGCATGGAGATCCGCAATTGTGCTGGACCAATTTGCACATTTTCAATCAGCGAAAAAACCAGTTTTGAATCTGGCTTCGTCGGCTGGCGTTCTTTGAAGTACAACTGAACGTTCCGGTCGGTCGATATGGCCATCAGGACAGTTGATTCGAGTTCGGCCGCTGGCAATCGCCAGCCGGGCTTACGCTCTCCACTCTCCATCACGAAGTGTTTTGACACATAGTAACGATAGCGTTTGCCTCGTCTGCTGGTATGGCTCGGCGTGAGCTGCACGCCCTCCTCATCGAAGACTTTGCCCGCCAACAGAGAAACATGCGCTGCGTTTGATCTCGAACTTCGCGTCACCTTATTGGAGCTGAGCTTCGTTTGAACAGCATCCCACAAATCTTGGGTCAGGATCGCTTTGTGCAGTCCCGGATACGTTTGATCCTTGTGGCGGACACGTCCAAGATAGATTGGATTGGACAGCAAGTGGTAGAGCCTTCCTCGGGAGAAGGAGACGCCTCCGACAGTTCGTCCAGATTTGAAGGAATGCAGCTTGGTTCGATGGCGTTGTACATCGGCAAAAGTTTTAAGCTTTCGGACACAACCCAGGCGCAGATAGTTTTTAAACAATGAGACCACGATCTCGGCTTCAACGTGGTTCACGACCAAACCGGCTTCGCTTTTGTCATAGCCGAGCGGGATAGGCCCGCCCATCCACATGCCCTTCTTTTTAGAGGCCGCAATCTTGTCTCTTATGCGCTCGGCTGTGACTTCTCGTTCAAACTGGGCGAACGATAGAAGGACATTCAAGGTGAGCCGCCCCATACTGGTGGAGGTGTTAAACTGCTGTGTAACCGACACGAAACTAGCCCCTGCCGCGTCCAGCCGATCCACCAGCTTGGCGAAGTCCGAGAGGGATCGCGTCAGGCGATCAATCTTGTAAACGACGACCATGTCCACTCGGCCTGCATCGATATCTTCCAGAAGCTGCTGAAGCGCGGGTCGCTCTAGAGTCCCGCCTGAGACACCGCCATCACTGTACTCAGTCTTGATGGCCCGCCATCCCTCATGCTGCTGCGATTTGATATAGGCTTCGCACGCTTCACTCTGGGCATCTAGCGAGTTGAAGGCCTGATCGAGACCCTCATCAGAGGACTTGCGCGTATAGATGGCGCATCTGACCCTAATCATCCCGACACCCCAAAGAAGCGCGGGCCGGACCATTTTGTCCCGGTGATCTCTTTGGCGATGGCCGTGAGCGACTTCCACGTCTGGCCGCGCCAAACATAGCCGTCCGTTGATACATCCACGACATGGCGCTTGCCGTTCCATTCGCGGATCAGGCGCACGCCTGGCGTGGCTTGCGGCTTAGTGTGCTCAACTCGCCGGACGGCTTTCTGCAGGTCTCGTCTAATCGCCGATCTGTTCTCTGGGCTGGCCTTCCATTGCAGCTCGCAGACAAGGATGCGGATCATGGTGGGGCGTCCCAGAAGCGTCGGCGGGTCGGCACCGACAATCTCCCGCCATCGCTCCTTCAGCTCGCTTCGATCCAGTGCGGCTAGGTCTTCGTCCAGTCCCATTAGCCTGTTTTCCGGATTCTAAACTTCGCTGCTGATCTATCGGTCTTTGCAATTCGATCGATGATGTAGCCGCGTTTCCGAAGCCGAGTCATCGCGGCGCGTACTGTATGGGGCTGCCAGGCGAGAAACCCCGAAAGCTGTGCAAGTGTCACCCCCGAACGGCTGAGCCGCGAAACGAGCTTGGCTTCTTTGGTGCCGTCTTTGGGAGGTGAGAGTGTGTCTGCCATATCTGTCTCCGTGTTTTTGGCGGTCCTATGCCCGCACTGAGACAAGCCCGGGGTTTCCGGGCGTGCTGACAGCAATGCTCGACTTTGCCCAACAGTCCAGTCCGCAATAAAAAAGCTGCATGACTTCTTCGGCGACCAGTCCAAACTGACGCTATGGACCATTTGGACAATGCCCGGGAACAGGTCGTCGAAGCCCTCGCCAAGCTTGATGATGCGATCGAGGGCGGCATGCTGGCCCAAGCGCCAAGTTCAGATTTGATCTAGGCTGAAACGGGTCTTAGGGCTTTTCGGAAGGGCTTGCTTGACGCGTTGACGATTCTCGACCTCGCCGAAGCGTCGATTGAACAAGTGAAACGGAACCGCTCCTAATTCCTATTAGCGGACATTAGCTGAGTGATCATCAAAGTGCGCTTCATCTCTATTCCAGACATGAGACATCCACTACGCACTTGGCCTCACCAAAAAGGCGATTGTCGAAACAGGCCGAAATTCATTGATCCAGAATGACGATTTGAATCAGATCACCTTCGGATTTCTCTTTGTCGTTCTCGGGGCGGTGAATCAGACAGTTCGTCGATGTTAACGCCTGAACCCGCGACGTGTCTTGGTCTTTCAAAGAATAAGCGCGCGCGTGCCCGTTTTTGAGTTCTAGGCGTCCTCTCACAAACGTTTCGCGCGGGCCATTCGCCGGTAGCGGCGCGACCAGAAAGGCGTCGGTGAACGCCAACGCTGTCGCTCCTGAAACGAGTCCCTTCAACAGAAGCGAGGCCATCACGTACGCTGCAGTGGGATTGCCAGGCAATCCTAGCACTTTCTGTTCGCCGAGCGTGCCAAACCAGGTCGGTTTGCCAGGGCGTACAGCAATGCGCTGGAAAACGAATTTTCCGCCGAGCTTTGAGAAAACCGTTCGCACCAAATCATGCTTGCCGACAGATGCCCCGCCAACCGTGAGAATGATGTTCGTTTCGGAGGCCTCGAGAATTTTGGCTTCGATGCTCGGCTCAGTGTCTGGCGCAGCGCCTAACCGAACAACGTCCGAACCCAAGGCCTCCAACATTCTAGATAGCGTATATGAGTTCGATTCCGCTATCTGTCCGTCGGACAACGCGCTCCCTGGAGGACGAAGCTCACTTCCGGTCGTGAGCACGGCAACACGTGGGCGACAGTGCACGCTCAGTGATCCATGGTTTGCAGCAGCAGCAAGACCGATATGCGCAGCGGTCAATCGCGTGCCGCGGTTCAGAACCGTATCGCCCTTGAGGAAATCGCCGCCAGCCTTTCGGATATGGCGCGGTTCTTTTTGGGGCGACGCGACTGTTACGAGTTCCCCATCGACCGCCGCATGCTCCTGAATCAGCACATGATCGGCGCCTATCGGCATCGGCGTGCCTGTGAAGACGCGCACGGCCTCTCCCTCGCCAGTTGTGAGCGTGTTTGGTGAACCAGCAGCTACCTCTCCAATGACCTGCAGCTTTGCTCCGATACTGCGCGCGTCTTTGAAGCGAACAGCGTAGCCATCCATCGCGGATGTATCGAGGGGCGGAACGGTGACTTTTGCGATTACATCTTCGGCGAGCGTACGGCCCAAACAGGCTTCAAGGGCAACGCGCTCTTCTGCGAGGACTGGCCGGTTCGACGCGATCAAGTTCATCGCGGCGTGAATGCTGACAAGCTTAGGGTGATCTGACATGATCAATCGCAAGTTCCTTGATCGTGAAAGAAACGTATCTCGATATGTCGATACCCATGCAGAGTGATCTTCCAAACATTCCATGTGTCATACTTGCTGGCGGCAAGTCGCGTCGCTTCGGATCGAATAAGGCGTTCGCGACCTTTCATGGTGCACGCTTGATCGATGTCTTGATTGAGAGAATAGAACGACAAACGTCTGGGCCGATTTCGATCAATGCTATCGCAGAGAGTGGGTTCGAAAAGATGGGGCGGAAAATTCTGCCAGATCGATTGCCGGGCAGCTTCGGACCGTTGGCTGGCATCCACGCCGCTATGCATTGGGCTGGCAAAGGGGGATACAGTTCGGTCATCACGACGCCTGTAGACACGCCGATCCTGCCGGCGCGCTTTGTCGAGAAACTCGTCGCCACGGGCGCGCCCGCGACTGCGATATTCAATGATCGTGTTCATGCAGTTCATGGGATTTGGCCAACAAGTTTGGAAGATGTCCTGGCAGAGGCGGTCACGGATGGCATGCGCGCAGCTCGTGATTGGACGGCGGAATGCGAAGCATCATTATGCGAGTTTCGTGCGGAAGACGGGCTCGATCCGTTCTTCAACATCAACACGCCTGAAGACTTGCAGATGCTGGAGAACGCTCAGCCCGTTTCGCCGCGCTGAAAACGATCAAGCTCATCAGGATCAAAACCCTGATCATTGTCAATGAGTGGATCTCGCAAGAAGTCATCCTTTGGGTTAACCGCGGTTGCGCGCGTCACCAGCATTCGGCAAATTTTATCCGTCAGCGTCTTGTTCAGAGATG
>JBCAWP010000193.1:0-5173 GCA_038534535.1 Pseudomonadota bacterium | reverse complement strand
CGCCGATATACATGCCCGGCCGCCGGCGAACGGGTTCCAGGCCTTCCAGGACCTCAATATCTTTTGCGCTGTAGCCGGAGGCGTCGGGGGTCATCTCGTCAAAGAGCTTTGCTTGATTGGATTTGGCCATGATACCCCCTCTGTAGACCGACTCGCGGGAACGAGGAGAGAGTTCGTGGTTGTTTCGATTAATGATCCTTTAACTCTGCCGAGTGGGCTTACTGTCCAGAACCGGCTGGTCAAGGCAGCGATGACAGAATGTATTGCAGGCCCGGATGGGAACGCCCACGAAGGTCATGTGCGACTTTACCGCCGTTGGGCTGAGGGCGGACTTGGGCTTCAGATCACTGGGAACGTCCAGGTTGACCGCCATCACCTTGAGGATCCGCAGAACGTTGTGATCGTCGGCGAACCCGGAAATGAGCAGCGCGCCATGCTGTCTCGTTGGGCCGAGGCGGGGTCGGTGGATGGCTGCAAGATCGTTGCGCAGCTTTCCCATGCCGGTCGGCAAACGCCGAAGGTTGTGAACGCTGCGCCGCACGCGCCAAGTGCCGTCATTCTTCAAATGCCGGGCGGGCAGTTCGCCGAGCCCGTTCCCATGACCGAGGCGGACATCCAGGCCGTGATCGCTGCCTTCGCGAATGCCGCCCAAGTGCTGGAGGCGGCGGGGTTTCACGGCGTGCAGATCCACGGGGCGCATGGCTATCTCATCTCGCAATTTCTATCGCCCATCGCCAATGTGCGCACAGATGCGTGGGGCGGCTCCATTGAAAACCGCGCAAGGGTATTGGTTGAGACGGTGCGCGCGGTAAAGGCTGCGACGGGCGATGCATTCTCTGTGTCTGTGAAGCTCAACTCGTCGGACTTCCAAAAGGGCGGCTATACCCATGAGGATTGCCTCGCCGTGATTGACCTTCTGAATGCTGAGGGCCTCGATTTTCTTGAGATCTCGGGGGGGAATTACGAGCAGCCGAAAATGGCCGGGATCGACGGTTTACAACCCGCGGCGCAGGAAGAAGTCCGGGAGAGCACCAAGGCGCGGGAGGCCTATTTTGCGGCGTATGCGGCGACGGTTCGCGCGCGTGCGCATATGCCGGTCATGGTGACAGGTGGCTTCCGAAGCCGCGCGGCGATGGACGCTGTGCTCGCCGATGGTGACTGTGATCTCATCGGCCTTGCACGGCCAGTATGCGCAGACCCCGATGCGCCGAAGAAACTGCTTTCGGGCGAGATCGAGCGCACGACTGATTGGGAGAACCAATTGCGGCTCGGGCCGACGCGTTGGCTTGGCCCCAACTCTCCGATTGGGATCATGAAGGCGATTAACGGCTTTGGCATGATGGGCTGGTTTGCGAAGCAGATTGAGTTTCTCGCTGACGGGCGCGAGCCGGACCCAGATATCGGCGTCTTCTCAGCGTTTATGGCGTCTCAGAAGCGCCGTACCGCGGCAGCCAAGGCTTACCAGTCGGCCCTGACAGACGCTTAACCGAACAGGCCGCGGCGCTTTAGTCGGCGTTCGCAGCGTTGGATCTGGCGTTCATATTGCGCCGTGGTCGAGGCGACGCCATTGGCAATCCCAATGAGCTGACTGTTCGACCGCCAGCCGCCATTCACGTATCCGCCGGGACCTTCATGGTAGGCGAGGTATTGGGCCCGGGCATTTTGAGGGGAGACGCCCGTAATCCGCGACGTGCGGGCCACATACCAGCCGATGAAGTCGACTGAGTCGTTGAAATCTCGCCGGCTCGCGCCCGAATTTCCGGTCTCTGATTGGTATTCGGCCCACGTTCCGTCGAGCGCTTGGGAATACCCCCTGGCGCTAGAAGGCCGACGGCCCCGCACGAGGCCAAGCGCCCGGCGGCGGCCCCGCGGCGGCCGGGCATCTTTATCAAAACCGGATTCCTGGCGAATGATGGCCATTTGAAGCTCTATGGGCGCGCCCCAGCGTTTCTCAGACCGAGCCGCAGCCCGGTACCAGCTCTTCCGCCCGTCAAAGATCTCGCAGATATCGGATTGTTCAGACGCGGTTGGCGGCGTTGTCGCGCAGCCGGCGACGACTAAGGCAAAGACGGTAAGCAAAGTGGAGACGCGCATAACCTCACGCTTGCCTTCAATGCGCCCTGCACACAAGACACCGCTGCTTACAATTGCGTTACAAAAAAATGGCCGGAACAGGGGGAGCGTTCCGGCCAGGCAAATAGGTTAGATCAGGGAGGAAACGTCTAACCTAAACCTTGTAATACATATCGAATTCGACGGGGTGCGGATGCAGCTGGAGCCGCTCCACCTCTTCCATCTTCAATTCGAGATAGGCGTCGATCTGGTCGTCATCCATAACGTTGCCCTTCTTCAAGAACTCCCGGTCTCCATCGAGCGCCTCAAGGGCTTCGCGGAGGGACCCGCAAACCTGGGGAATCGATTTCGCCTCTTCCGGCGGCAGATCGTAGAGATCCTTGTCCATGGCGTCGCCCGGATGGATCTTGTTCTCGATCCCATCGAGGCCCGCCATGAGGAGGCCCGCAAAGGCGAGGTACGGGTTCGCCGTTGGATCTGGGAAACGCGTCTCGATCCGCTTGGCTTTTTCACCGGTCGCAAATGGGATTCGAATCGAGGCGGAGCGGTTGCGTGACGAATAGGCGAGCATGACCGGCGCTTCGAAGCCTGGGACCAACCGCTTATAGGAGTTCGTCGACGCGTTCGTCAGCGCGTTCAGGGCGCGGGCATGCTTGATGACCCCGCCAATATAGTAGAGGCAAGTCTCCGACAGATCGGCATACTGATCACCCGCAAAGAGTGGCTTTCCGCCTTTCCAGATTGACTGGTGGACGTGCATGCCTGAGCCATTGTCGTTGAAGTAAGGCTTCGGCATGAACGTCGCCGTCTTGCCGTACTGCGCCGCCACATTGTGGATCACATATTTGTAGAGCTGCAGCCGATCCGCCATGGTTGTCAGCGTCGCGAACTTCATTCCAAGCTCGTGCTGAGCCGGGGCCACTTCGTGGTGGTGCTTTTCAGGCTGCAAGCCGATCTCACCCATGATGGTGAGCATTTCAGAGCGCATGTCCTGCTCTGAATCGACGGGTGGGACTGGGAAGTAGCCTCCCTTCGGACCGGGCCTGTGGCCCATATTGCCCATCTCATATTCGCGGTCCGTATTCGCCGGAAGCTCGGTGGAATCGAAGCTATAGCCCGTCTTATGCGGATGGGTGCTCCAGCGCACATCGTCGAAGATGAAGAATTCCGCCTCGGGTCCGAAGAAGGCGGTATCGCCAACACCGGTTGACGCAAGATAGGCCTCGGCCTTTTTCGCCGTTGTACGCGGATCGCGGCCATAGGCCTGGCCCGTAATCGGGTCGAGGATGTCGCAGAAGATCGAGAGCGTCGTTTGCTGGAAGAAGGGATCCACAAAAGCGGTCGAGACATCCGGCATCAGGTTCATGTCGGACTCATTGATCGCTTTCCATCCGGCGATCGATGATCCGTCGAACATGACCCCATCGGCAAAGAAGTCGTCGTCGACGAGATCCTTGTGGAAGGTCACATGCTGCAGTTTTCCGCGCGGGTCGGTGAACCGGAGATCAACATATTCGACCTCCTTTTCCTGCATCATTTTCATCAACTCGTCTGACATTCAGGTCCTCCAGGGATATTTGCGAGTGAGCCGTTTCGGCGCTGTTTCTAATTTACTTTCGTGCGAGGGCCGGGCGTCAAAGCGCCTGGTCGCCGCGTTCACCTGTCCGAATACGCACCGCTTCGGCAATATCTGTAATGAAGATTTTTCCGTCGCCGATCTTGCCCGTATGTGCCGCGCGGGACACCGCTTCAATGGCTTTGTCGAGCACAGTGTCGGCGACAATGATTTCGATTTTCAGCTTTGGCAGAAAATCGACGACGTATTCGGCGCCGCGATAGAGTTCCGTATGGCCGCGTTGGCGACCAAACCCTTTCGCCTCAAGCACGGTCATCCCTTGAATGCCGACCTCGTGGAGCGCCTCTTTCACGTCGTCAAGTTTGAACGGTTTGATGATCGCTTCGATTTTTTTCATGTCCGGATTTCCGCCCTGTGATGCCTAGCGCTTTTTTTGCTGCTCTAGCGTGCGCGTGTCTAAACGGTCGAGGCAATAATGTCACATATGACCCGCGCATGATAGCGCTGATCAAATCGCGAGCATCGCTGCCTGCCGAGCAGGCAGACTAAACGACCGACCGTTTAATCATCGCTTCCATTTTTTGGCGCGGCGCGCCAAGCTGATCTCATGATTTATTTGGTTCGACACGGGGAAGCGGCCGCGGCCTGGGGTAATCATCCAGATCCTGGTCTCAGCGAGACGGGCACGGTCCAGGCCAGCGCGGCGGCGAGGCGTTTGATTGATCTTGGCGCGACGCAGGCCATCACAAGCCCAATGCAGCGCTGCCGGGAAACTGCTGCCCCTTTTGAAGCGCTCACCGGTCATGCCGCCCGGGTCGAGCCAGCGGTCTCAGAAATCGTCACGCCGGACGGTATTGAAGATCGGGTGAGCTGGTTGATGGAGACGATGTCGGGTGACTGGCCAGCGTCGCTCATCATGTGGCGGCGCGACGTGGTCGATGCTGTGCGGACGCTCCCAGACCAGACGGTTGTCTTTTCCCACTTCATTGCAATCAATGCAGTCGTCAGCGCGATCACTGGATCCAATAAGGTCATCGCTTTTCGGCCTCAAAATGCCTCCATCACGACGTTGAAGCGCGACGGTGATGAGCTTCTCGTCGAAGGCTTTGGCAGAGAAGGCGACAGCCAGGTCTTGTAGAGGAGGGGCCGGTGGAGTATGCGCCGGGGCTTGAACCTGCGGATGTGGCGGAATTGGTAGACGCACTGGATTTAGGTTCCAGCGCCGCGAGGCGTGGAGGTTCGAGTCCTCTCATCCGCACCATTTCGCGACCGGGACTTGATCCGCCGGATCAAATCCCGCGCGACATGCTTATTCGATTGTCTTCGTATCGCGCCTAAGGCGCTCACATGAGACAGGCTCAAGGCTGCTCAACGCCCCAAGATTTGATCCGGTGGATCAAATCCCGCGCGAAATGATTCTTCGGTCGTCTCCGCATCGCGCCTAAGGCGCTCACATGAGACAGGCTCAAGGCTGCTCAGCGCCCCGGGATTTGATCCGGTGGATCAAATCCCGCGCGAAATGCT
>JBCAWP010000192.1:0-5208 GCA_038534535.1 Pseudomonadota bacterium | reverse complement strand
CGTTGCAATAAGCCAACTTTCCGATCCGAAAGCCGAGCGATCGGATGACCCCGTGGACCTGATCGAGCGGCAGAAACTCGACTGGGCCGCCTGGCCCCTCAATGGACGCCGGACGCCCTGGCACGATAAAGTCCTGCAAGGCGAGCATGGGCGGATAGCCGTGGGCGCCCTTGAAGCAATAGGCGAAGCGCGTGGTGAGATCCCCAGCCGTTCGCGCGTCCATATAGACCGGCACCTGGGCGCGCTGGCGGATGGCAAGGACGCGCACATCGTCGAGCCCGCCCACCTGGTCGGCATGTTCATGACTAAAAATTATTGCGTCGACGCGGCCGATTTCGGCCCGCAAAAGCTGTTCCCGCAGGTCCGGCGCAGTATCAATGAGGACGCGCGTCGGCTCAGTCTCACCCTCGCGAAAGACCTCCACCATGGCCGAGCATCGTGAGCGACGGTTCTTCGGTTCGTTTGGGTCGCACGCCCCCCAATCATTACCGATACGCGGCACACCGCCCGACGATCCGGTTCCGAGAAGCGTGAAGCGCAAACGGCGCGTCATGCCGCTGGCACGCGGTCAAACAGGGCGAGCGCATTACGTTCAGTCTCCTCGGCAAGCGCCTTGGGGTCACAGTCCAGCACCGTCGCCAGCGCATCACAGACATGGGTGAGATAGGCCGGCTCATTCCGCCTACCGCGCATGGGTACAGGGGCGAGATAAGGACAATCAGTTTCCAGAATGATCTTGTCCCTTGGCAAGGTCCCGACGACGTCTCGGACGTCATGGGCGTTCTTGAACGAGACGATGCCTGAGACGGAGAAGTAAGCCCCGAGCGCCGCGGCGCGTGCTGCGAGCTCCGGGCCGCCCGTATAGCAGTGCAAGAGCGCCTTGAAGGCGCCTTTCGCCATCTCCTCTTCGAGGATATCGCCCATCAAGTCGTCGGCGTCGCGCGTGTGGAGAATGATCGGTAGCCCCGTCTGGCGTGCAGCATCGATATGGACTTTGAGGCTGCGGACCTGATCGGCTTCCGCGCTATAGCCATAATGGAAATCGAGCCCCGTCTCCCCAATGGCCACAACTTTCGTAGCAGCCGCCGCATCGACAAGGTTTTTCGTCTCCAAGTCGGTGAAGTTCTTGGCATGGTGCGGGTGCGTCCCAACCGAACACCAGATATCATCATTGGCCTCCGCGATGGCGTATACATCGCCAAAGCGATCGAACCGGTCGCAAATCGCGACGAAACGGCGAATACCCGCCTCCCGGGCCCTAGCGAGCACGTCTTCGACGTCATCTGCGAAAGCGTCTGCATGAAGATTGACGTGCGTATCGAACACACAGGACTCCTTAGGCCGATTGCGCCGTCGTTAGACGTCCTTCAACCGCTTGCCAAGCGCCCTGTCTGCGTCTAACGCGCAAGATGGGCCTGTAAGGTCGCGATAAGCTTCGCAGTGCTTTGCCCCGCATCCATATTCAAGTCTCGCCCGTCGGACAGCTGCTCTGAACAAGCCAGCCACGCTTTGGCGGCCGCCGGCCGCTCATTGGCATTTTCAGCAAGCCAATCGAGGACGGCAATGCCCAGACATTCAAGGGCGAGTTCATTCGCGCCGCCCTTTTGAAGGACATCCGAAATCGCCGCATCGCTCGGCTTGGGGAGCGCCGACAAATAGGTCCGCGCCGCATTCAGTGCTGCGACACCTGCGGCACTGGTGAGCTTTGCGCCTTGCCCAGGTCGCCCCGATGCGAGCTTCAATGCGTATTCCCCAGGTTTCTCTTCGTCGCCAACGGCTTGCAAAACCGCTGCGGTGTCAGCGGGGGCGAGCGCTGACAACCGCAAGAGCCGACATCGCGAGCGTATGGTCGGCAGGACCGGTCGGCTGCCATGGGAGATGAGGATCAACAAGCTGTTGCGCGGAGGTTCTTCCAGCGTTTTCAACAAGGCGTTCGCGCCAAAACGGTTCAATTCATCGAGCGCGTTGACGATCCCAACCCGAAATCCACCGAGCGCAGCTTTCAGGCTGAAAAACTGATTAAGGCCCCTCACAGCTTCGACCGAGATATCCTGCGGGAGTTTACCCTTGTCGTCTGGGCGCCGATCAAGCCAACGAAGATCGGGGTGCGACCCCGCGATAATCTTTTGGACGACGGGGTCGGTATCGGAAAAACTTGGCGACTGGGCTCCAAGCGCGATGGCTGCCAGGCGCGTGGCAAGAATTGACTTACCGATCCCCGATGGGCCCGCCAGCAGCCAACCATGGTGCAGACGTCCGCTGGCAAAAGCCGATCGAAAGGTCGCCTCAGCCTCACCATGGCCAATCAGAGGCAAGGCCTCCGTCGATGACATCAGGCCCGCCCCGCGCCCGCTAGGCAGCGCGCCTCGATGGCAGCCCAAGCCTCTTCCAAGAGCCGCCCCGGCGGCTGTAGCGCATTCAAGACTACGCAGCGGTCTGGGTTGCGTTTAGCGATCTGCAAGAACGCGTTCCGCACATCTTGATGGAACTTCATGGGGCGCTGCTCAAAGGCATCACTTGTTCCACCGCGCGCGCGACAGCGCTCAACAAGTTTTTCCGGCGCCGCATCGAGAATGAAGGTCAAGTCTGGCCGCGACCATTCAAGAACCGTCGCCTCCATCGACAAGAGCGTCGACATCGGTACGCCCCCGCCAACGCTTTGATAGGCCAAGGTGGAATCTGCAAACCGATCACAGAAAACCCACTGGCCGCGCTCCAAAGCTGGACGGATTTTCTTCTCAAGATGATCTGCCCGTGCGGCATTCATCAACAGCGCTTCGGCAAGCGGGCTCCAAGCCTCCCCACGAGGCGGATTCAGGGCAATCTCGCGAACGGTTTCGGCAAGCGGCGTGCCGCCTGGCTCGCGGGTCGTCTCGGCCGAGATACTGTTCGTCTTTGCTCTATCAGCCAGAGCTTTGATGAGAGTGGACTTTCCAGCGCCTTCGCCGCCCTCGAGCGTGATGAACCGGCCGAGCATGCTGTCATCCATTGTCACCTACCATCAGCCGGTTCAAGCCTTCGGCGACGCGCCCCACAAATCCGAGCTTTGCGACAGATTCAAGCGCATAAAGCGGGGCGATCGTAGGTGATTGACCTGGCAAGGAAATGACCAGACGCCCAAGTTCATCCCCCGCCATTATGGGCGCTTCCAAAGGCCCATCATAGACGATCTCGACCGTCGCGGCGTCAAAGGCGCGCTTGTGCCCACTCACAATAATGGAGGCGTTCAGACCAAGCGGGACGGAGCGTTGGTCGCCCAGCCAAACCGGCGCTTCGCCAAGCGCTTCGCCGGCACGATCAATCGTTCGCGTTTCGAAGGCTGAGAATGCAAGACGCATCAGCCGTTCGGCCTCTTGGCTGCGCCGCGCATCGTTCTCAAGGCCATTGACAACGAGTATACGGCGCTCACCATCGCGTTCCGCTGATGCCGTTAGGCCATATCCCGACACCTCCAAGTGACCGGTCTTTAAGCCATCGGTGCCATCAAATCGGCCGAGCAGCGGATTGCGGTTTGGTTGGGAGATACCGCGCCACTCATAGGATCGCTCATTGTAAAATCTATAATAATCCGGGAATTCATCGATCTGCAGCTTTGCGAGCTTGGCGAGGTCAATCGCCGAGATTCGGTGATCAGGGGCGTCTAGGCCAGTTGCGTTTCGAAACGTAGCGCTTTCGAGCCCGAGGTCCCGGGCCAGTGCTGTCATCTCAACCGCGAAAGCTTCCTCAGTCCCGGACAAACCTTCGGCAAGCACAATGCACGCATCATTGCCGGAAAGGACGATCACGCCGCGCAGAAGCTCTTCAACCGTTGGCTCATCACCGACGGCAAGCCCCATGGTCGATCCCCCGGACGCCCATCCACCTTCGCGCCAGGCCCGCTCACTCGTGACGAGGCGGTCCGACAGGGCAATTTCCCCCCGTGCCAGCCGGTCAAAGACGACATGAGCCGTCATCATCTTAGTCATCGAGGCCGGGATCATGAGATCTGCGCCCTGCTTTTCAAAGAGGATCGCACCAGTATCGTGATCCATGATCACGGCATGGCTGGCTTCAGTGTCGACAAGGGGCGCCTGCGCGGCTGCGGGCGTTAGGACGGCCGCAAGATAGGCCGCGATCATGCCGATGGTTCGCTTCACGTGCACGGTTCCTTCCAATCTGCGTCACCGAAGTGACCGCCGCCCCAGGAAGGAAAAAGGGCAAGTTTGCCCGCCAGGTCAACGGGAAGATCGCTTAGGAATCACCGGAAACGACGAAGCCGTCTGCAACCCCCTGATTGGAAAGCCGATCGCGGAGCCGGTCGGCTGCTGAACGGTCGCCAAGCGGTCCGGCGAGGACGCGGAAATAGTCAGCGCCGCGCACGGTGACAGGTACAATCTTTACGCTCGTGCGGCGGCTGAGTTGGTCGTGGAGCCGTTTCGCATTGCCGATATCAGTGAAAGAGCCGAGCTGGACGAAGAAGGTATTAGCCGCCGAGATGCCAGGAAAAGCGACGGGCCGAGGGGCAAGGTCTGGCAACTCGGTTGTTTCCGGTGCAGAGAACAGCGGCGCGCGCTCGACCGGCGTGCTGTCAGGGGTCGCAACTGGCGCTGGCGCGCTTTCAAGGGCTGACGCCGCTGGCGCCGGGCCCAAAAAGCGAACGCGAACGGGCGTCTCGTCACCCTGTGCGCCGAGCAATTCTGCGGCGCGCTCAGAAAGCTCAATCAATCCATCGCCGGAAAATGGGCCGCGATCATTTACCCGAACGACGGTCTCTCGACCCGTTTCGGTATTGATGACATGGACGAGACTTGGAAGCGGCAAAGTGGGGTGTGCCGCTGTGAGGCTATTGCGGTCGTAGCGCTCTCCGTTTGCGGTTGGCTGACCGTCAAGGTCGGTCGAGATGATCGATGCCGTTCCGCGCCGGTCATAAACATTCCCGGCCGCCGGGCTGAAGGGATCGCCTGACACCGGACGGCGTTCGGTCGCTGGCGTCGCGGAGACTGTCGCGCCCCCTGCCCGGCTTGCAGCCGTGGCCGCTGCGGCCGCTCGTGCATCAAACCCGCCAGCTGTGATCGCAGGATCGCGGCGAGCCAGATTCGGTTGGTTCACAGTGGGCTCTGCCAGGGCGTATTGGCGCGCCATTTCCGGCGCGATGGCACTCTCAGAAGATGAAAAGCTCATTGGCGGCGCTTCTGCATCCTGGCGCACGCCCTGTTGGCTATTATTCAA
>JBCAWP010000191.1:0-5230 GCA_038534535.1 Pseudomonadota bacterium | reverse complement strand
GATGTCAGCTTTGTGTTTGAATCGCCGTCGGGCCGATATCGCGTTCACGCGATTAATGCGGATGCGCTCACGGATCTGACCATTTTGGATAATGAGACCGGCGAGGCGTTGACCCTGACTGGCGTGCCGGAAGGTGAACTCGGCCAGATCCGGTTCAATCGGGATGAAACCGAGCTCGCTTTTGGCGCCAATACCGACACGTCGCCTTACAATCTCTACCGGCTGACGCTCGGCGAGTCGGCCAGGCGGCTGACCAGCGCGCTCAATCCTGAGATCGACGAAGGCGATCTCGTCGAAGCAACCATCGAACGGTTTGAGAGCTTTGATGGAACAGTCGTTCCAGGCGTTATGTACAAGCCGCACCAGGCGTCGGCAGACACGCCGGTCCCGGCGATTGTTCTCGTCCATGGCGGCCCTGGGGGGCAATCGACACGCGGCTACAGCGCATTGGTGCAACACCTCGTGAACCACGGCTATGCCGTCTATGCGGCCAATAACCGGGGATCATCCGGCTATGGAAAGACCTTCTTCCACATGGACGATAAGCGCCACGGCGAAGAAGACCTGCGCGACATTGTCGAGGCCGGCAATTATCTGCGCGGGCTCGATTGGGTCGATGAGTCAAAGATCGCTGTCATGGGCGGATCTTATGGTGGCTACATGACCGCCGCGGCGCTGACCTTCCACCCGGAAGCCTTTGATGTCGGCGTCAATATCTTCGGCGTGACCAATTGGGTGCGAACACTGGAGAGCATCCCGCCATGGTGGGAAGCCTTCAAGGAAGCGCTCTATGACGAGATGGGAGATCCGGCGACCGATGCTGAGCGTCACCGGGCCATTTCCCCGCTCTTCCATGCCAGCAACATCGTGAAGCCGATGCTGGTGGTGCAGGGCGCCAATGATCCGCGGGTATTGCAGATCGAAAGCGATGAGATCGTAGCGGCCGTTCGCGCGAATGGCGTGCCGGTGGAATATGTGATCTTCCCGGATGAGGGACATGGTTTCCTTCGCAAAGAGAACCGGATCACGGCGTCGAATGCCTACGTCAATTTCCTGGATACCTATCTCAAAGGCACGGCGGCACCCGCCGAAAGTGCCGAGGCGAGCACGTCCGGCGCTTACTAATTCGCCCAAAGATCAGGGCCTTCCCATAACAGCTTGGGAAGGCCCATTTTCGGGGCTTTCCAAACGGGTCCACATGCGCCATAAGCCGGCATCCGGGGACTCCCGACGCGTCTAACCCGTGCTGACCGACATCTCGGCACTTGGGTGTTTGACGCGTGGCCCTCGGGATTTTGCTGAAACCGGCTCTGAAATTGGGCCTTAGACACAGGACAGCTGCGATGTCGATTACTGCCGCGCGCAAAGCGGAACTCATTGAGAAGTTTGCCCGTACAGAGGGCGACACAGGGTCACCGGAAGTACAGGTCGCGATCCTGACCGAACGGATCAACAATCTCACCGAACACTTCAAGACCAATAAAAAAGACAACCATTCCCGCAGGGGCCTCCTGACCATGGTGGCCACGCGCCGGAAACTCCTCGATTATGTTAAGAGGAAAAGCGAAGAGCGCTATCAATCGCTCATCTCAGAATTGGGGATCCGCCGTTAGGCGCTCCTCAAAAAACCCGCGGGGCAGGGGCTCTGCGGGTTTTTCGTATGTGAAAGAAAGACATTTGTATGTTTGATAAGAAAACCGTGTCGCTGGAATGGGCCGGCCGCACGTTGACACTCGAAACGGGCCGGGTGGCCCGCCAAGCTGACGGGGCCGTCCTCGTGACCTATGGCGACACCACAGTGCTCGCCACCGCGGTCTTCCAGAAGGAAGCAAAAGCAGGGCAAGATTTCTTCCCGCTGACCGTCAACTACCAGGAAAAATACTACGCCTCGGGCCGGATCCCCGGCGGCTTCTTCAAGCGCGAAGGGCGCCCGACGGAAAAAGAAACACTCACCTCGCGCCTTATTGACCGGCCGATCCGCCCGCTCTTCGTGAACGGGTTTAAACATGAGGTGCAGGTTGTCCTCACCGCGGTCTCCTATGACCTCGAAAACGATCCGGACATTGTTGGCATGATTGGCGCCTCGGCGGCGCTCGTGCTCTCTGGCGCGCCTTTCATGGGGCCAATTGGTGCCGCGCGCGTCGGCTATAAGGACGGCGAATACCTCGTCAATCCTACGGCGGACGATCTGGAAGAGTCCGCCCTCGACCTGGTCGTGGCAGGCACTGTCGATGCCGTGATGATGGTGGAATCGGAAGCCAAAGAGCTCTCTGAGGAAATTATGCTCGGCGCCGTGATGGCCGGGCACGAGGCGATGCAGCCCGTGATCGATGCCATCATCAAGCTTGCTGAAGAAGCGGCCAAGGAACCCTTCGACTTTCAGCCGGAGGATTTGTCGGCAGAGCTTTCGGCCATTCAGGACAAGGTTGGGGCGGACCTCTCCGCAGCCTACCAGATCACCGAGAAGCTCGCCCGTCAGGACGCTGTCGGCGCCGCCCGTGAAAAGGCTGCAGAGGCGCTCGTCGCGACAGAGGAGAACCCTGACGGCATGGACGCACTTGTGTTCAAGTCAGCGTTCAAAGCGGCGGAAGCGTCTGTCGTCCGCGGCGACATTCTGAAGACGAAAAAGCGGATTGATGGACGCGGGCTCGCTGATGTGCGCTCGATTGTGGCCGAAGCGGCGGTTCTGCCGCGCACGCACGGGTCGTCCATCTTTACCCGGGGCGAGACGCAGGCGCTTTGTGTCGCGACGCTCGGCACGGCCGATGATGAGCAATTCATCGACGGGCTTGGCGGCACGACCAAGGAACGCTTCCTGCTGCACTATAACTTCCCGCCATACTCCGTCGGGGAGACGGGCCGCATGGGCGGCGCTGGTCGCCGCGAGATTGGCCACGGCAAGCTCGCCTGGCGGGCCCTTCGTGCCGTCCTGCCGGACCATGACGAATTCCCCTACACGGTTCGTCTCGTGTCAGAGATCACCGAATCCAACGGGTCCTCGTCCATGGCGACGGTCTGCGGATGCTCGCTTGCCATGATGGATGCTGGCGTGCCGATTTCTCGTCCGGTATCGGGGATCGCCATGGGCCTCATCAAGGAAGATGATGGCGTTGCGGTGCTGTCCGATATTCTTGGCGATGAAGATCACCTTGGGGATATGGACTTCAAAGTGGCGGGCACCTCTGAAGGTGTCACCTCGCTCCAGATGGACATCAAGATCGCCGGCATCACCAAGGACATTATGGAAACGGCGCTTGAACAGGCGAAAGCTGGCCGGATCCACATCCTCGGTGAGATGGCCAAGGCACTCGGCGAATCCCGGACGGAACTCTCCGAAAATGCCCCGCAAATGGAAATGATGAAGATCCCGGTCGACAAGATCCGCGAAGTCATCGGCTCTGGCGGCAAGACCATTCGCGACATCGTCGAGACGACGGGTGCGAAGATCAATGTCGAGGACGATGGCGCGATCCAGATATCCGCCCTCGACCGCGCCTCGATCGATGCAGCGGTCAAGCGGATCAAGGAACTCACGGCCGAACCGGAAGTCGGGGAGATCTATGAGGGCAAGGTTGTTTCCCTTAAGGATTTTGGGGCCTTCGTGAATTTCTTCGGTCCGAAGGATGGCCTGGTTCACGTCTCCCAAATGGCTCAGGAGCGCGTCTCCCATCCGAAGGATATCCTGAAAGAAGGGGACACGGTCTGGGTCAAACTCATGGGCTTTGACGATCGCGGCAAAGTGCGCCTGTCCATGAAAGTCGTTGACCAGGAAACCGGTCAGCCGATCGAAAAGGATGCTGAGGAAACTGAAGAAGCATAAGCTTCTGAGGACTACTGGTACTTTTGGGCCCCCGGTGCATCGCTGTGCCGGGGGCTTCTTTTGCGAGCTGTCATCTTGTGCTTGGCGACAGCGCCGGGCGCGTTAGTCTCTCGCCATGTTTCGGTGTTTGATTGCGATTGGGTTTGCGTCCGTCACGGCGTTGAGTGGGTTTGCATGCGAGCGGCGACCGGAATGGCGGCCCGCAGACACGGCGGGCTATGCGGCGGCCGTCGACGAATGCCTTGCCAATAAAGTTGATGGCTTGCGCTTTGACGAAGCCCTGGAGGCGGAGAACCTCACCCGGGTCAATGCCGCACGCCGTTCGGCAGGCCTTCCGCCGCTCCAGATCCGGAGGGAGCTTCTCACCGCGGCGCGGCTCCATAGTTTTGATATGGCGCAGGACCGGTTCTTCGACCATGAGGGACCGGATCGCCGGAAGGCGGCTGACCGCGTCGCCGCACTCGATCGGACGCTGATCCACTCAGAGCTTCGGGAGAATATCGCGACCGTGCGCGGTGACCTGAAATGGGATGAAGCCGGTCAAATTCTTCATAACATTCTGATGGATAGCCCTGGGCACCGGGAGAATATCCTGGCGCCGGATATCACTCATATTGCGATTGGTGTGGCACGCTATGAGAAGGGCGCTTGGCTCACACAGGTTTTTGTGCGGCAGGAAGGGGCGTTCCGCCACGATGTGCCGACCTCTGCGTCCCGCGAAGACCTGGCGCGCCTCACGTCCGATTTACGTGACTGGATGCCTGACGGTTTGCTGCTGGCCATCGATGATGTCGAGTATCCAGTGTCTGCAGATGTGCTTCTGCCGACTGGGGAAGCGGCTTTGCGCGTGATTGGAACGCGCCAGGCCGATGCAAACCGGCGCTTCATTATCCACTTGCCGGGGCCCTCAGTTACGGTGGCACCGCAAGACTGAGACGGGTTTAGGGTTTGCGGGTGAAGCCGATATTGTCGATCAGGCGGGTTTTGCCGATCCATCCTGCGCCGAGCAGACGTCCAGCTTTGCCAGGCTCGGCTTGACCCTCCGGGAGCGCGGTCAGCGTTTCAGGATCGACCGCCGTGATATAATCGAGCTCTGTGAAGCCGCTTGCCGAAACAGACCGTTCAGCTTCGGCCAAGGCCTGTTCGAGCGGAACGCCGGCTTCGATGCGGCACCGCGCACGGTGGAGGGCGGCGAATAACCCGCCTGCCTTTCGGCGGTCTTGGCCTGAGAGGTAAGCATTGCGAGAGGACTGGGCGAGACCATCTGGGTCGCGGATCGTGGGGCCGCCGATGATTTCAATGTCGAAGCCTAGATCCGTAACCATGCGCCGGATGATCTGGAGCTGTTGGAAGTCCTTCTCGCCGAAGACGGCCAGGTGTGGTTCGACATGGATGAAGAGCCGGGCAACG
>JBCAWP010000190.1:0-5277 GCA_038534535.1 Pseudomonadota bacterium | reverse complement strand
CGGGCGGCGCTTCGGACAGAACCGAGACGACGACGCCGCCCGGAGAGGGATTTGAACATGCTGATCCCTCGTTGGAAGACGCCTATTTCGCCCATCTCTACCGGTTCGTTTGAGGGAGTTTGATCCGATGTACGCAAAGCTCCTCCCCTTCGAACTCAACCTCCAAATGCGCCAGATCGGATTTCTGATCACGGCGGGCCTCCTCTTGGTACTGGGCTTCCTCATTATGTCGACGGACTTCATTCAAGTGTCCGGCGGCGGCGGTGAACGGGTCAAAGCAAACGGCGCGATGACGGTCGCGGCCCTCGTCTCGAATTTCTCGATCTTCTCGATCTTTTTCGGAGCCATCTATGTGGTTTCCGGCCTCATGCGGGACGAAACCTCAAAATCCTTGGAAATCGTCCACGCAACGCCGGTGCCGACCAATGACATGGTGCTTGCGCGCATGACGGGTGTCATCGCGGCCACCTTCCTCAGCCTGTTTGCCCTCGTCATCGGGCTTTTCGCCGGCCAGTTCGCGCCTTGGATCGACCAGGAGACATTGGGGCCGATCAATCCAGTCTATTTCCTATATCCAGCCGGCATATTCCTCCTTGTGAATTCAATCGTTGTTAGCGCCTTTTTCACCCTCATCGCTGCAACGACTCGTAACCGTACGCTGGTCTATGTCAGCGCCGTTGGCCTCTTTATTCTCTATTTTGGGGCCAATCTCTTCGTGACCCAGGATGGCTCGGACCTAGTCGTGTCTATGGTTGACCCCTTCGGCGCGAATGCCCTTTATTTTATCACTGAGTTCTGGCCAGCCGACGAGCAAAACACACGTCTCGCCCCGCTTCTTGGTCTCATCGGTCTGAACCGGTTAGTCTGGCTGGGTCTCGCCGTCGCCACACTTGCGCTGTGTTTCGTCCTGTCGCGCCGCGGCCTAGACCAGGGCGTCTCGAAACGCGGCCCCACAGAAGCGAGCGACCCACGCGAGAGCGTTCAAGTCCCCGCGCTCAATGCACCGCTCCGCTTTGGACCGATCCCATCCCTACTCCGGCGCACGGCCTTCGAATTCTCAGCCACCGTCCGGTCGATCTCATTCATGATCTTGACGGGGCTCGCCGTCGCCCTGTTCGCCATCGTCATCTATGTCCAGGCCGAGTTTGCGCCTGATCCCGTCTTACCGAATAATATCAATATGGCGCAGTCGGCACTCGGCAGCGCCTTCCTGCCACTCCTGCTCATCCTGATTTTCTTCTCAGGCGAGATCATGTGGCGCGACCGGCACCACAAGATGACCGAGCTTATCGATGCAAGTCCGGTATCGAATACGTCCCTGATGATCGCCAAATGGCTGGCTATGTTTGGCGTTTTGTTGACGCTCGTCTTCGCCGCGATGATCGTTGGTATGGTCGCACAGTTGATCCTGGGCAGCGTCCCGCTCAACCCGCTCACCCATTTCAAAGTCGCGTTCCTAAGCTTCTCGCCGGACCTGCTTCTTTACGCGGCGCTGGTCATGTTCGTTCAGAACTTCGTACCGAACCGGATTATCGGCATGATCATCGGCGGCGCCATTGTTGTCTTCTTCCAGTTTTTCGCTGGCATTCTGCCATTCTACCACCCGATGATGGGCTTTGGATCGATCCCAACCGGCGGTTTCTCTGAAATGAACGGCTTCGGGGCGCCGCATCTGGCCCAATGGTTCAGCACTTATTGGGGCGGCCTTGCCCTCGTCTTTGCCGTCCTCACGCTTTGGCTCTGGCGGCGCGGTTTACAAACAGGGCTGATTAGCCGCCTCACCGGCCTTGGCGGACGTATCGGTGTCCTTTCTGGCCTTGCGGGCGTTTTGGGACTGACGGCATTCGCCGGTGCTGGCACTGTCATCTATCGCGGTTATGCGGGGAATGACTTCCAGACCCGGTCTGAACAGGAAGCCAGCCAGGCGGAATTTGAGCGTATCCTGGGCGCGTATTTGGAAGCGCCGGTTCCAAAGATCCGGACGGTCGAGACCGATGTATTTCTGTCTCCCGAAACGCAAACGGCGACCGTCTCAGGGCGCTATGAGATGGAGAACGCAACGGGCGCTCCAATCGATGAGCTCTTCATTTCTTTACCGTTCGATGATCCAGATACGATCAAACAACTCGACCTCTCGAATGCCCGTCAGGTCACCAGCGGTGAGATTGCTGACTTCATTGAGAACCGGCCGCTGCGCCAGTTCCGGTTTGATCCCCCACTCGCCCCGGGCGCGACGGGAGAAGTAAGGTTTGCGATTGACGTTCCGGCACCTGCGATTGGGCGGACCGGTGTCATTCGCTCGAATGGCACCTTTGTGAACCATACCCAGATCATGCCGACCCTTGGGGTTCCGGATGTTCGCCTGCGCAATCCGGACCGCCGCCGTAAGGCCGGCCTGCCAGAACTGGAGCGCCTACCGGACCCGACCGATGAGGCAGCCCGCCAATTCGGTTTCTTCGATCGGTCGGCAGACTATGTCGATTTCACCGCGACTGTCTGCACCGCCCCTGGACAAGTTCCAATTGCGCCGGGGACGCTGCAGCGCACCTATGAGCAGGACGGCCGCGCCTGCCGCGATTATCGGACCGACGAGCCGATCCTGAGTTTCTTCGCGTTCGTCTCGGCGGAATATGCCCTCACCGAGGACATCTGGAAAAACCCGAACGGCCCCGATGTGCCGGTCGCGATCTATTACCATCCAGACCATGACTACAATATCGATCTCATGATCGACGCGATGAAGGCCTCGTTTGATACGTTCACCGAAGCCTTCGGTCCCTACCAGTTCGGCGATCTCCGCATCATGGAATTTCCCTATGCGAGCTTCGCCCAGTCCTTCGCGATGACCATTCCGTTCTCGGAGAATATCGGCTTTATGCGTGATCCTGGAAATCCGGAGGACCCTGAAAGCGTTGATCTCGCCACCTATGTCACCATGCATGAGATTGGCCACCAATGGTTCGCCCACCAGGTCGTGCCGGCCCAAACCCAGGGCTTCAATGTCGTCTCAGAAGGATTGACCGAGTACGCTGCGGTGATGGCGTATCAGCAAGCCCTCGGCTGGCAGAAAACCCGTAGGCTCATGGAGCAGCGAACGATAGCGACATATCTCCTGCAGCGCTCGGTTGACCCGGACGACGAACCCCCGCTTGCCCGCGCCGACCGCCAAGTCTACCTCAACTATAACAAAGCGAGCTGGGTCTTCTGGGGACTGAAACACTATCTCGGTGAAGACGAGCTACAGACCGCGATTAAGGGTTTTGTCGATGAATACGGACGGAAGGGGCCACCCTATCCGACCACGGCCAATGTGATTGACACGATCCGAAGCGCCGCCACGGAGGACTACCAACAGCTGATCACAGACTATTGGGAGCGGATCGTCTTCTGGGAACTCCGCCTCCTGCCGGACGCGGTTGAGGTCACCGAAACCGCCAGCGGCGCAGACGTTACGGTCACAGTCTCCCTCGATAAGAAAATCGCCTCCGAGGACACTGGTAAGGAAACTTCCGTCAGCGAGATCGACGGCGAAGACCTGAACGAATGGGTCGAGATCGGCTTCTACACGAAGGACCCAGAGGACACGCTTGGCGATGAGTGGATGGCGCTTGAACGCGTCCGTCTCACCGACGCGGAAACCACCCTATCCTTCTCCCTGCCAGAGGCGCCAACCCATGTCCTGCTTGACCCGCGCCGCCTGCTGATCGAGCGGAACTATGATGATAACGGGACGGCGGTGCGCTAACGCACCACCGCCTCCCGAAATACGAGATTAACGAGCGCGATCAACTTTTACGGGCGCTATTGGGTCGCCCTTAAAGTCCCTATGCGACTGCGAATCTATGGGACTTTTTTTCGATATTCTGGAGCGGCTTCCCGTCTCCGGGCCGCTTCGCTACTTACTTCTGGTTGGCGTGTCGGTCATCGGGATGCTCGGCTACCGCGTGGCTGCCCCGGGTGACCTACTGCCCATCACCGGCGGAGAATACATCGCCCAGAGCCCAGCTGTCGGCCCGTTTGACGGCTCGACTGTCTTTGAGCGCCGTATCAACCAACGCATGCGCCTCGGCGACCGGGTTGGCTTGCGCGAATTTCACGTCCGCGAAGGCCAGGACGTCGTCTTCCAACATCGTTTCAAGGGCAATTGCGGCTACGTCTTCGTCAGCATCGATTTTGCGGGCGCGCTGAAGGATCTCCCGCCGCGCTCAAACAATACTTTCTACCTCCGCAATCCCGGCCAGGGATCGCACCGCTTCACAGCACCGGAAAGCGGCGTCTACCGGGTCTTTAGTCGTCCTTATGGCAAGAAAGACTGCGGCAAGGCCTGGCTGCTCACTTGGCATATCGAGAGCCCCCGTGGCGCTGGGACCTAGACCCCGCCCCGCGCGTCGCGCTTGGGGCCGCGGTCGCCAAACCACCAGAGCGTTGCTGCGGTTGCTGCGAACGTGGCCGTATCGGTGATCGCCTCCCGGCCGGCCGCTTCGGCACCGAAATAGATCGTCCCGGCAATTGCCCAGAGGAGGAAGGTCAGCGCTGGGCGCGTCAGCCCGCGCACGGCGTTCACCCAGGGATAACTCTCCCCAATCGCCGCCTCCGCTTCCATAGACGCCTCCAGCCCGCGCCAGCGCCCAGCCGTCTCGGCAAGCGCAAGCTCAGCCTCCGTCTCTTCCCGGTTTGCCTGCATTTGCAGCCGTAATAGCTCGCCCTCATGGGTCCAGCGGGCCCGCTCATGGGCCTGTTGCTGGCGCCGCTCGAAATAGCCCGCCACGCGCCCGAGCGCCGTCCCGATCAGTCCGAACAAGCCGCCGCCTGCCGCGCTCGCCGCCACACCAATTATCTCGTCCATGCTTCTTTGCTCCGCCCATAAAACCATGTTGCTGGCCGCCGCCGCCGATCCAGATGAAGAAAAGTCCGCGCAAGGCCGAGCCCGGTGAACCCGGCCGCCTCCGCCGCCATCCGCAGAGCTTGGCGGTCGTGCCCAGAGAGCGCGATATCGACAGCGAGCGTCTTGTGGCGTGAGAACGGCGCGCCGCCGACTGCAGCATTCCACTGCGCACACCTATGTCCGGAGGTAACGATCAGCGCCCGCCCGGCCGAAGCCCTGACGGCCTCCAGGCCATCTAGCACATGCGCATCGTGCCAATATTCCCCGTCGCAGAACCGCCCGCCGCACTGGCAAGCGAGTTCAGCGACCCGGAAATGCGGCCACCGCCACGAACCGGCAAGGCTCCGCGCCGCCGCGCGCTGCGTCTGAAACAACATGGCCAGGAGTGTGGG
>JBCAWP010000189.1:0-5314 GCA_038534535.1 Pseudomonadota bacterium | reverse complement strand
GAGCCTTTCTTTCGCCGTCGCGGGGGCTGTTGCGGCAGGGGCCCTTGTTCCAGCTTGAGCCGCACAATGGTCCCGCCGGCTGCCACCGACAGGCGCTGCCGAAGTGTTTCACCTTGGTGCTGAACCAGTGCGCTGGCGGCGGGCAAAACGCGCAAGGTGAGGGTCTGTCCCGTCTTCGCGCCGCTCAGTTTGACAGGCCGACAAACCTTAGAAAGGCGTTCACCGACGAGGTCTGTCCAGTCGACCTGCAGCCGCATCAGCGTCGTCCCTTTCGGTGCATTGCCTTTCAGAATCGTCCGAAAATCGCGCGACAGATTGCGCTCACGGCGGACCGGCCTGGCGGGCCGCGACCGCAGATAGGCGCGCGCCATGGCCTCTGCGATAGGGTCCCCCGAAGACCTTTTGTCGAATCGTCGATCACTCGTCATGATTACAGAGTGCACGCGACCCGCGCGGAAGGAAAGGACCCAGGCTGTGAAGTTGACCGATGCCTTCGCTGATCTCCCCGAGCGGCTGCTTGACTGGTACGACCAGCATGCCCGCGACTTGCCCTGGCGCATCGGCCCGGCGGCGCGCGCGAGGGGGGTCAAGCCGGACCCCTACCGCGTCTGGCTAGCGGAGATCATGCTACAGCAAACGACCGTGACCCACGCCTCAAAATACTATCAGAATTTCACGGGGCGTTGGCCGACTGTGGAGGCGCTCGCCGCCGCAAGGGATGAGGACGTCATGGCCGCCTGGGCCGGCCTTGGCTACTATGCGCGTGCCCGTAACCTCTTGAAATGCGCTCGGAGGGTCGCCGCCGACGGCCAGTTCCCGGAGACGGCAAAGTCACTCCAGGAATTGCCCGGGATAGGACCCTATACTTCGGGCGCGATCGCCGCGCTGGCCTTTGGGGCGCGCGCCGCCGCCGTCGACGGAAATGTGGAACGCGTCTTCGCGCGACTGTGTGCCTTGAAGCGACCGATGAAGGACGAAAAGCCCTTTATCCGCAGAACGGTGCAGGGCCTCGTGCCTGGGGACCGGCCGGCTGAATTCGCCGAGGCATTGATGGATCTCGGGGCAACCATTTGCACGCCGAAGCGCCCAAATTGTTTGATCTGCCCGCTGACGGATATGTGTGCGGCGCGGGCCGAGGGCGACCCGGAAATCTATCCGATCAAAGCGGCGAAGACGGCCAAGCCGACCCGCGCCGGCCACGTTTATCTCCTGGTGCACGGAAGCGACATTCTTCTGGAGCGCCGTCCCGAGACGGGTCTTCTTGGCGGCATGTTGGCGCTGCCGGGGTCAGACTGGACGGAGAGCCCCCCGGCGCCGGGCGCGGGTGCGCCGGCTCCAGCAGAGTGGTCGCCTATCGGCATCGTCACCCACGTGTTCACGCATTTCGCCCTCACGCTTCAAGTCGCGCAGGCGGAGATTTCAGGTCCGCGACCTGAGGGGCTATGGACAGCCATCGACGCTGTCGATGGGCTGCCGAGCGTCTTCAAAAAAGCCTTCAAACTGTTACAGTCCGCAGGACCGGCTGCTTAAGGCGGGATGAACCTCGTTGATGTGTCCAAACGCCGGATGCTGAGTCATTAAAAACCTAAAGTCGCTCTTTTATGGTGTGTTCTTTGGTGCATCCGGTGGTTCGAAGGGCAGCTGTCTCTTCGGAGGCTGAGCCAGTCTTTGGCCAGGATGATGATGGCGACTTTGTCTATCCGTTTCGTGACGCGGACGCTTAAGGCTATTGCCGCATCTCTCTTGCCAAAAACAGCTCCCTTGAGTGGGCCGTTGATCGCCCAGCCAACCGTTCATCTTGCGGATGGGACTTGATTTGACCGGTCCGCACGAAGGGGTGCGGGCTTTTTGCCTGCGGCGCTCAATGTCTGCTTTGGGGCAACTGCTGCCAAAGCATCAGAGGCAGGTTTGGAGAGAAGCTAGGAATCTGGACACATTCCCACGAACTTCAACTTTTATTTGTAAGACATATTCGGGCTGATCCCGAGCGTGAGACCTCGGCGGTCTTGACCCCGCGCTGCTATTCACCAAGGTTTTGATGATCTGTTCTTCTGTGAAACGCGATTTGTGCTTATCCGTCGTCTCCTTCCGGATGACAGAATCCCCCTTTCAAATGAGGCACCAATCGGGGCGCAGGTCATTTACCTAGGGCGGTATTTCCTGAACTTTTGTTCGTCTAAAGATAAAAAGCAAGTCGCGGTGGATGTGGAAACCGTATGAGGATGAAAGATAGCCCTTCACCATTGTCCTATCATGTTCGAAGACAGAATGCCCAACCAGATCTGAAGCCTATGCCGGTTAATCCACATGCACATAAACATCTGGCAGGCTCTCATTAGGGCGTCTTGAGATAACTCTCACGCGTCTTAATCGCATCTTCGTGCGTGATGGCGAACCACCCTTGAGAGAAATCATAGCCATTCATGCCATTGAGGACCACGTACGGTTGGAGAAGAACGGCTATATCACCTCGTCGCCAAGTGTGCGTCCATTCTTCAAAGCGATCGCCGTAATTGTTTGTGAGCACGCGCGTTTCACTCTTCTCGGGCTGCCCCAGCAAGTCGACGAAGACATCTTTAGCGTTGGTCGTGATGGTTCTGTGGCGATGTCCAGACCATATCGTCGCTCTTAGACCAACAATCTCGTCATCGTCATTAAGCCAGACGAAGGCGACATGGTTGCTCGGTTGCCCGTTTGCTCGCGAACGTTGAAAATGTTCAGGAAATGACCAATCCTCGCTAAAGATAATTTGTCGTACACGGTGCCCCGTGCTCGGAGTCAAAGATGCGTATGCTTCAGCAGGTGACGCGTATTGCGGCTTGTAACCCGGACCTCTCCTGCAGCTGTAAAATGGGTACCGACCCGTCTCCTGGCAAACGCGCCAGCATCCAGAGGTGCTGCGTCCAATGTGTCGGGGACGAATGCGAGACCCAAGACTCACATAGTTATATGTCTCTTGATAGGCACACTCGCCATTCGGCGTATAATTTGAAATTGGATCGCCGATTGTTATGCCGAAATATGTTCGATCAGATACTTCTAACGAGTCTACTCGCGATGCATCCAAGGCCTCGAAAAAGTCACGCGTATTAGTGTCATCTGACTGCGCCTCGCACGATTGAATACTTAATGATGCTAAGCATAGCGTCAGCACAACAAATAATTTGTTTAAAACAAACCTTGATTGGAGCATCTGCAAAGCCTTGGGCGAGGAGCGACAAGCATTTCGTTGCGTGCAACTTGATTTTCTGGTCGTCCCTATCTGACAATTCAAGTTCGCTAGTGAGTGCAACTGATTGTATTTTCCCGACATCGAGCATAATCCGGTACATGGTAACTTGGAAAAATCAACTGCTATTTCGCGTCACTGACAGTCCTCGACAAATGGTGCCACGCAAAATCTGCATTGTCTGAGATTGGCGATTTTAGGCCAAAGCACCAACGACCGTTTTTGGGCGGTTTGAGATGCACGCTAATGTCAGCAACGCCGCTGGTAGGAGACATTACACGAGCGGCTGATACTCGCCCTCGGTCAGATGCTGATCGAGTTTTGCTATGCGACGGCCCATCCTAGAAAATAGCCGTTCATTCGCGGACCTGTCAGGTGCCGGTCATGGGGCCGGCGCCTAATGTAGCCCCATTTCAGTGCGATAGCGGCGACGCAAGAGATCTATGGGGGCCAAATCCCGCTTGTCGGTTTCATAGTGCCAATAGGTCCAGCCATTACAGGCCGGCGCCTTTTGCAGATGCGCGCCGACCCGGTGGATGGAGCCGGTGGTTTCCCCGGTCGACAACGAGCCGTCCACTCGAATGCGCGCGACGTGCCTGCGCTTGGGGCTGAACAGCCGATCCCCGGGGCGCAGCCAGCCATGCTCAACCAGAGCGCCGAAAGGCACGCGCGGGAGGGCCTTTTTACTTTTTTCAATGACGAGGGCGTCGGTCTCGACCGGTTCGATCCGCGCGAGGCGCTCACGGGAGACGCGGGCATAATCGGGGTCTTGTTCGATCCCGACAAAGTTTCGTCCCAGCATCTTTGCCACGGCGGCCGTTGTGCCGGTGCCGGAAAACGGGTCCAGCACGATATCGCCGGGGTTCGAGGTTGCGAGGAGGATGCGTTTCAGCAGGGCTTCGGGCTTTTGCGTGGGGTGCGCTTTCTTGCCTTCGGCGTTTTTCAAGCGCTCGCTGCCCGTACAGAGGGGGATCGTCCAATCCGAGCGCATCTGGGTGTCGTCATTGAAGACTTTAAGCGCCTGATAGTTGAACGTCACCTTGGAGGATTTCGATTTCCCGGCCCAGATCAGTGTCTCGTGGGCGTTCTGGAACCGGGTGCCTTTGAAGTTCGGCATCGGATTGGTTTTCAGCCAGATCACATCGTTCTGGATCCAAAAGCCGGCATCCTGGAGCTGGGTGCCGACCCGGAAAATATTATGGTAGGAGCCGATGACCCAGATCGCGCCATCATCTTTCAAGACGCGGCGGCACTCTTCAAGCCATTCGCAGGTAAACAGATCATAGGCGTCGAAGCTTGAGAATTTGTCCCAATCATCATCAACACCTTCGACGCGCGACTGGTTGGGCCGGGTGAGATTCCCGCCCAGTTGGAGATTATAGGGTGGGTCTGCGAAAACGAGATCGACCGACCGGTCCGGCAGGCGCGCCAGGATATCGCGGCAGTCACCTTCAATGATCGTATTGGGAATTAGATCCATGGCCGAAAGGGTCTCCTGGCGTTTGAAAGTCGATTCCGAATCGCTCAAAAGCCGCCGATTTGGTGAAGAGGAGGTTACCACCCGTTGATGGCGTGCCGCTTTCCTCTTCCGTGCCCTATCCTAGTCACCGATCTGCCCTGTGGACAAGTGCGTTCCCGGCGGTCAAAGCCCCAGGGAGAGTTGCCGGTCATTCGGGCTTTGCGGCGGCTGGAAAAGATCGGTCCGTAGGGGGCGCCGCGGCGGGTTTAGCCCGAGCTTACGGATCGCGCGCCCAAACCGAAGCGCAATCAGGCGTGCCACGGGACCGCCGCCTTTGCCACGTTCGAACCAGCGGGAATCATAATCTGCCCCGCCGCGCATATCCCGCAACGTATTAATGATCCGGGCGGCCCGGTCCGGATAATGCTCTGCCAGCCATTCATGGAAGATGTCCTTCAGATCATGGGCGAGCCGGAGGAGCACATAGCCCGCCCGCACAGCCCCGGCATTGGCCGCTTCTGATAATAAGCCCTCGATCTCATGGTCGTTCAGGGCCGGAATCATTGGCGCCATCATGACGGCAACTGGGATACCGGCCTCCGACAGTCTCTCAATCGTTTCCAGGC
>JBCAWP010000188.1:0-5327 GCA_038534535.1 Pseudomonadota bacterium | reverse complement strand
TGCTCGGCCACCACGGCCAGGCCTATGGGCTCTATGCCGGGGCCTTCCACCTGCCGAACAAAGGCATCGAGCTGGCCAGGCCAGGCGGACACGTCTGGCTCGTGGCGGAAGACGCCCGTGCCGAAGCTCTGAAAGACGTCTTCCTCGTGGTAGCCGTTTGATTTTGCCGGGTTGAGTCGCCAAACCTCGTCGGTGAGTTCGGGCGCGCGTCCGACCGCGCCGGCGAGGTGGGCGAGGTCAATCAGACTGATGCGCAGGCCCCCGTGCGGGCCGAAGAGCGTGCCGTTGGTACCGGGATCATAGGTCGCGAAGTTATAATCGTCCGGCGCCAGGGAGCTGGGGCGCGTACCGGCGAGGATTTCCGGTCCGTCGCTCTGGACCGCGAAGCTGCCATTGACCTTTCGATAGAGCGTCGCGCCGCGGCGGCGATTGGCTTGCCACACGCCGGTCCAGTTGAAGCCGGCTTCGAGGCGAAGGGGGAGGATGACCCGGTCGCGGGCGAGGAGATCGAACCGCTCGGCTGTGACTTGCTCCATCACATTGGCGGCGATGCCGTAATTGATGTTGGCGTACTCCAGCCACTCGCCGGGGCCATAGGCGAGGGGGGCACCGTCAAACCCGGTGCGACGAAACATGTCCGGCCCGAGGATGGAGCGAATGTCGCCGGGGGCGGCGACCCAATATTCCTCCGGGTCCTGGATCGTAGAGGTGTGCGCGAGGAGCTGGCGCATGGTGATGGGCGTGTCTGGAAAGGCCGGATTGAGAAGTGGCAGGTCTGTGTAGTTGCGAATGTCGGCGTCGAGATCAATGAGGCCAGCATTCGACAGCCTGAGGGCCGTCAGTGCGGTGGCCATTTTTGAGATGGAGGCTGCGCGGAACGGCGTATCGATCCGGAAGGGGCGGCGTTGGACACCCTCGGTCGGATCGAGGCCCGCGGCGTCCCCAGCGACGGCGGAGGCGATGACCTCGCCCTGTTTCATGATGACGAAACCGGCGGCGGGGAGGGCGCGTTTGTCGCCCTGGCCAATCAAGGTGCGCACGGCCACGTCAGCGGTGGCGCGAGAGGGGCCACGGGCGGTGTTGAAGGTGCAGGCCGCGAGCGAGGCTGCGGCTGTGCTTGTGAGAAAGGTGCGACGCGACCAGCTCATGATCTGCCCTCCGCTGGAATAAAACCGGACGCCTCTCCCCAGCCAACATATGTGCCGGACCGCCGCTCGGAGAGATCGGCCTCCGTGGGGGCGAGGTGGGCTTCTTTCGCCGCGAGGCCCGATCCCTCCACGAGCCGGTTCATGAAATTATAGAGCGCGGTGATCATGACCGTGTCGTGCAGCGCATGGTCTGGCCAGCCAGCGGCAAAGACCGCGCGGGCATCGTCCTGGGTGACGCCTTCTAGCCGCGTTACCTTGGCGGCATAGGCGAGGACGGGGCGCATCCGGTCGTCTATCGGCGCGGTGTCTATATCCGCTATCAACGCGTCGACCGTCTGCGCGGGGATCCCAAAGGCCATGGCCATGGCGCGGTGGGCGCCAAAACAGAACGTGCAGGCGTTGAGCCCCGAGACATAGGCCGCGATGAGTTCCCGCTCGGCGATGCTGAAGGCGCTGTCTTCTCTCAGGAGCGCGTCATGCAGGGCAAGGAGCGGCTTTGCCCCCTTCGGAAAGGCCTGGAACAAGTGCTCAAGATGGGCGGGAATGGGCAGGCTGGGATAGACGGACACATCGGCCCCCTTTGGCTTTAATGTCACACAGTTTCAAACCGATTGCCTCACCGGGCAAGTGGCTTTGATCACGCGTTTAAAAGCGGTTAATAATTTGCAAAACGGACTCAGAGGGGAGACGCATATGAGACTTGCGATGGCTTGGCTCGACCGCGCCTTGGCGGCGTTGTTGGCCGCGATAATTCTTGCGCCAATGGCAGTGGCGCAGCCGCGTGTGGCAACGGTAATCGGTAATTCCAATTATCAGGAGACGGGCTGGAAGCTCGTGAATCCGCAGAATGATGCTGCGCTGATGGCCGAAACGCTCTCATCCATCGGATATGATGTGCGCACCTATTACGACCTTGACGAAGACGCGATGGAAGACGCGTTTCACGACCATGGTCAAAGACTGTCAGAGAATGGGCCGGATGCGATCGGGCTGTTTTATTATGCCGGGCACGGCGTCCAATCCCAGGGATCGAACTACCTGATCCCGGTGGACGCGCGGCCTCGCACTGAGCAGGATATTTGGCGCCAGGCTCCTCGCCTTGGTGAGGCGCTTCAATTCATCAAGAGCGCTGGCAATGCCATGAACTTTATCATTCTGGATGCCTGCCGGAACAACCCTCTGCCGAGTGCGAACAGGTCTGCGCCAAACGGTCTTGGTGCGCCCTCGCGCGCCCGCGGCCTGTTGATTGCCTATTCAACCGAGCCGGGCCTCACCGCCACCGATGGCGGCGAGGGAAATAGCCCCTATACGCGCGCCCTTGCCGAACTCCTCAAAGCCGAGGGGCTGATCGTGGAGCAGGTGCTGAAACGCGTCGCTTTCCGCGTCAATCGGGACACGAATGGGGCCCAGACGCCTTTCTTCAACAGTGGCATCATCTCCGAGACGGATGTCTGTTTTAACCCCCGGGGGTGCGGCGGCCCATCGGCGTCGACGGGCATTGCGGCGGGCCCGCCTCCGGGTGATCAGCCGGCATCGGGCGGAAACTTAACGCGGGCGCTGACCCCGTCCGAGCCTGCGCCGGAAGCCCTCTCGGAGGTGCGCGACGGCATGCCGGAAGAACTGATCTGGGAAGCGGAATCCTGCGATGCTGGGGATTTGGCCGCCTGTAATAGTCTTGGGCTAAGCTACACGCTTGGAGAAGGCGTCGCACAAAGCCCCTATGATGCCATCCGCCTCTACCAAAAGGCCTGCGACGGTGATTACGCCCTCGGCTGTCAGAATCTCGCCTTGCGGTATGACAATGGCGATGGCGTGCCGGTCTCTGATGAGCGCGCAGCGAACCTCTATGGGAAAGCGTGTAACCTTGGTGCGCCCGGTGCGTGTAACAATCTGGGCTTGCTTTACGCGAACGGATCCGGTGTCGACGTGGATGATCCGCGGGCTGTGTCGCTGTTTGTCCAGGCCTGCGATGGCGGGTCCGCTGAGGGGTGTACGAGCCTTGGCGTTCGTTATGAACAGGGGCAGGGGGCCGTCCAGGATTTCACCGAGGCTTACAATCTCTATGCCCGGGCCTGTGCGGCTGGTAGCTTTGTGGGCTGCGCCTATCAAGGCGATCTTTTGTACAGAGGCCTTGGCGTCGATTCCGACCCAGAAGAGGGCCTAAGACTGCTCGATCTTGGCTGTGAGGGCGGTAGCGATTGGGGGTGCGACACGCTCGGGCGGTTCGAGGCACAGCCTTAGATCATTTCGCGCGCCCCACGCGTTCATTCGATCGCCTGGCTTACGCACGTCCCTGCCTTGCGAAAGAGAACTGGGCGCGTATAAGGGCGGGCTTCTGGTGAGGTGGCCGAGTGGTCGAAGGCGCACGCCTGGAACGCGTGTAGGCAGGCAACTGTCTCCAGGGTTCGAATCCCTGTCTCACCGCCATTTGTCAGGCTGATTTTACCGACCGTTAACCGACCAGTCCCTACCAGGTGGGGCAATCGACAAAGGAAAAGCCGTGATGATTCGTCAGTCGCTCCTCGCTTCCGCCCTTCTTTTTTCCGCGCCTTTGATCGCGGACGCCCAATCTGTTCAGGCTGAACAGCGGGTTGAACGCGTCGTTACGGTCGCGGGCGAAAACGGTGCAGAGCGTGAGGAGCTGGAGGCCACTGAGCGCCTGCAGCCCGGCGATCGCCTGCAATATACGTTGGAGTATACAAATTCCGGCGATGACGCGGCGGAGAACCTTTCGCCGGTTATGGCTGTGCCGAGCGAGGTTTTGCTGGAGGCCGGTTCGATCACGCCCCGAACGGCGACGATCGAGTTCTCGGCTGACGGCGGCACATCATTCTCAGCCCTGGGTGAGCTCACGATCACCGAGGGCGCTGTCTCGCGCCGCGCCGACCTGGAAGACATAACCCATGTGCGCTGGGTGCTGGCAGAGCCGGTGGAGACGGGCGAAACGGGTTACGTTTCCTACCGTGCGACCGTACGCTAGGTCTCACTGCATAATGCGGCACGAATTGTGTCGATTTCGACGCAGCGCTTAGCTCGTCCTTAAGATTCAATCGGTATTTCAAGCCCCATAAGACTCTACGGGGCTATGATATGATGTTCAATTTGCGAAATAATGGTGCAAACGCAGCAACGCGCGCCTTGCTCGCTGCTGGTGCAGCACTCGGCCTCGCCGCTGCGGCTCAGGCACAATCGACCGAAGCTGGCCGCTCAGTCGAAAACACCTTTACACTTAACTATTCGGTGTCTGGAACGGTTCAGCCGACCATTACGAACGATACCGATACAACCATCCCGGGCGCGATCGTCCAGGGAACGGAAACACTGTTTACCGTTGACCGTCTCGTCGATTTGACAATGACCGTGACGAATAGCCCACAGACTGTGGCGCCTGGGGCGTCCGGTCCTGGCGCGACATTGGTCTTCGAAGTGACCAATACAGGTAACGACAACCAGTCCTACTCGTTCAGTCTCCAGGACGGTGTCGACTCGAACGGCGCAACAGCCAATTTCGATGCGACCGGCGTAACCATCACCTACCAAATCGATGATGATGGCACGGCCGGTTTCACCGCCGGCGATACGACGGTGACGGTTCCGTCCGTCGCCGCGGGGACTGCGAACGCCACCGCGCTGCAACGCACACCGGATATTGCACCCGGAGAAGTGTTCCGCGTTTTGGTGTCTGGAAGCATCCCGGCTGCGCAGACGGACGGCACGGCTGACGATCTCATCCTGATCGCAGAGACGCGCGACCCGACGACGTGGGCTTTCGAAGGTGCTACCGGTTCGGGTGGTGACGTGACCCAGGCGGACACTGGCGGTAACGATCTCGTGAATGCGGCTGAAAACGTGCTCGCGGATGAGTTTGGAACGGCTCAGGAAGTCGCTGGTGATGGCCTCTTCTCGCAACAAGGTACGTTTGTTGTGGCATCGCCTGACCTGGCCGCCACAAAGACGGTTGCTGTTATCGCTACTGAAGGCCGCAGCCCCTTTGATTGTGCAGCAGGCACATCGCCCTCCGGCACACAATTCTCAACGCCGGGTGCTTGTGTTGAATACGTGATCACTGTGGTCAACAATGGTGCAACGGCAACGGCAACAGACATCGATGTGGTCGATATCCTGCCGGCCCAAGTTGAGAATTGTGTGCCGGAGGGCGATGTGCCTGCTGCACAATCA
>JBCAWP010000187.1:0-5330 GCA_038534535.1 Pseudomonadota bacterium | reverse complement strand
GATCTGTCACCGCTGAATGAACGCCTCCAGAGTCTCGAAGCCGAGCTCTCTGGCCGATTACCCGCGCTTGACGGCCTTGGCGCTCAGTTCGGCCCGCTCTCCCAAGGCCTCGTTGACCTCCGCGCAGAGGTTCAGACGATCCCGCGCGGCGAGACCGGCGCCATACAAGAACGGCTCGATGCGCTGACCGCGGCGATCCGTGACAAACAATGGGTCGATTTGCGGCCACTTGAGGCCCGTATGGCGCGGCTGGAAGGCGCGATCCAAGCGATCCCGGCGCCTGCTGAGACCGACCTTGATCCGATTTTCGGAGCGCTTGCGGAGCTCGAAGGCGCTGTGAAGGACACGCCGGCGCCAGACGTGGATCTTGGGCCACTCCATAGCGGTCTTGCGCGTCTTGAAATGCTTTTTGAAAAGAACGCGCCGGTGGAAACTGACCTCACCCCACTCCAAAGCCAACTCGACCATGTCTTGATGGAACTGACGGGCCTGCAAGAGCGTGTTGATATGGCAACGCGCGATGATGGCGCGGATCTGCGGACCGATCTCTCAGCTCTATCTGAACAGGTTGGTCGCCTAGAAGCGCCAGACCTCTCTCCCCTTCGCGACCGGCTCGCCCTGATCGAGCGGATGGTTGGTAGCCTGTCAGATACAGAACCGGACCTCCGACCGATCCTTGTCCATCTCGAGAGATTGGAGAGCTTACAAGCGCGTCTCGTCTCGCTCGATAATGCGGTCGGATCACTTGCCCGCCAGCCCATGGATCTGGAACCGCTGCATCGTCAGCTTGAGTTGATTAAATCGCAGCTCATGGCCCCGGCCCAGGGGTACGATATTTTGAATAGTCGCCTTGGCGGCATGTCCGACACGCTCGCCTCCCTGGAATCAACGCTCCTATCGTTGCGGGCGACCATGTCTTCGGGGGCAGGGGTCGACAGCCTTGAGCGGCGCTTTGCCGGACTACAGGACGCTTTTCTCGGCCTACGACAGACCGATCTGACCCCGGTGATCAACCAGGTGCGCGCGATCGAGCACCGCCTCGACCTCGGGGCGGTCGAAGACCGGCTCACCGCGATCGAATACAGTCTGGCAGCTGTCCACCAAATGCTCCGATCGCGGGACGATACTGGAAGCCTGTCTTCGAGTTTGACGAGCGGTGGCTTCCGCGATCGGTATGTCGAGGTGCCCCGCTGGCGTGCCTCCGAACCGGAGCGTAGCGTGCCAGAGCCAATTGAGCCTGAGCCGCCGATTGCCGCGCCCGAGCCAGTCGCGGACCCTCCCGTTCCAGAGATGGTGCCGATCACCGATGATCCCATTTCCGCCGAACGCCGGCCAGGGGACCAGGCAAATCTTCTCCTCCGCCCTGCCTTTGGAGGGCCGGACGACCTAGAGCGGATCAGCGGTGTTGGTCCCATGCTCCGCGACCTTCTCCATTCGATTGGCGTCTACTATTTCTGGCAAGTCGCGGAATGGAGCGAGGCCGATATCGCCTATGTCGATGATAAGATTGAGGCCTTTAAAGGTCGGATCAAACGCGATGAATGGGTCGACCAGGCGAAAATGCTCGCCGCACAGCCGACGGCGGCGACGCGGCCCTCAATCGCTGACTAGAGCGACAAAAGCTCGGGATCGCCGCCCTGGGCGGTGATGTTGACCGTGACAACCCGTTCGGCGGCAAAGCGCGGCAGATAATGCGGCCCCCCGGCCTTCGGTCCTGTGCCGGACAGCCCCTCGCCGCCAAAGGGCTGTACGCCCACCACGGCCCCGATCATCGTGCGGTTCACATAGGTGTTTCCAGCTGACACGGCTGCGCGCACCTCTTCGGCGAAACTTGCGAGCCGTGAGTGAACGCCGAGGGTTAGCCCATAGCCTTTCTCAGAAAGTTCGGCCCCGACATTGTCGATATTGTCTGGGTCGTAGCGCACAATATGCAGGATCGGTCCGAAGGACTCTTCGCTGATTTGATCCAGCGATTTCAGCTCGACCAGGGCGGGTCCGAATCCGAAGCCCGCTTCACCGATTTTGTCCGCGGAGACCTGTTTGATCAGCGTTGCCTCGCGTGCCATGCGATCAAGGTGGGCTTGGAGGGCTGACCGTGCGTCGTTATCAATGACAGGACCAACGTCCGTACTCACCCGCGTCGGGTCACCAATCTCTAATTCATCCATCGCGCCTTTCAAGCCCTCAATCAGAAGGTCGGCGGTGTCGTGGGGCAGGAACGCAATCCTGAGGGCTGAACACCTTTGGCCGGCAGACCCAAAGGCGGACACGATGATGTCATCAATCACCTGCTCGCGCAGTGCCGTCGTGTCCACGAACATGCCGTTCAGCCCGCCGGTTTCGGCAATCAGCGGAATGATCGGTCCATCGCGATCTGCGAGTGTCCGGTTGATCGCCCGGGCTGTGCGCGTTCCCCCGGTGAAGCACACGCCGGCAATGTCTGGATGCGCGGTGAGGGCGGCGCCAACCGTTTCGCCCGGCCCGGGCACGAGGTGCAGCGCGTCGGCTGGCAGGCCAGCGCTTTGGAAAAGCCGAACAGCCTCCGCCGCGATCAGTGGGCTTTGCTCAGCGGGTTTGGCGATCACGGTGTTTCCGGCAGCAAGGGCGGCGACAATCTGGCCGGTGAAGATGGCAAGCGGAAAATTCCAAGGACTGATACACGCAAATACGCCGCGCCCATGCAGCGAATGGTGGTTCGTCTCACCGGCCGGCCCCGGCAAACGCGTCGGCGCGCCAAATAGCTCCTCAGCCTGCATCGCATAGTATCGGCAAAAATCGACGGCCTCGCGCACTTCGGCCACACCATCGGTAAGTGTCTTACCGGTTTCCCTGGCCATGATGGCGATCAAGCGGGGCATCGCCGTTTCCAAGGCATCTGCCATGTCCCGCAAGATATAGGCGCGTTCAGAGGCAGGCCGGGCATCCCAGGTGTTCTGGTAAGCCTTCGCCGCGCGGACGGCGCGGTCAACCTCGTCGATGGTCGTATTGCGGACCGTGCCGATAGTCTCGGCTGTATCATAGGGGCAAAATACAGGCTCCCCATTTGCCGTGATCGACTTGCCGGAAATGATCGGCCCACCAGCAAGGTTCGGCCCTTTGGTAAGTGCTGAGACAGCCTGGTCGATGGTCGTCCGGGTCGCGCGGATCGACAGGTCGTATCCGGTCGAGTTCCGCCGCGACGGGCCATATAGCCGGGGCGGCGTCGGAATGCGCGGATGGCGCCGCGGCCCCACTTCAACTCTGGAAATCGGGTCCTGGACCACGTCTTCGACCGGCACATCCGGATCGAGGAAGCTGTGAACAAAGCTCGTATTGGCACCGTTCTCCAGAAGCCGCCGCACAAGATAGGGCAAGAGATCGCGGTGGGCGCCCACCGGGGCATAGACGCGCACTTTTTGACCGAGTTGCGCTGCCGCATAGAGCGCTTCGCCCATTCCGTGCAGGCGCTGGAACTCGAAGTTCGAAACACCTTCGTCTTCGGCCATTAGACTGATGGACGCAACGGTATGGGCGTTATGCGTTGCAAATTGCGGGTAGAGCGCGTCGCTCAGCGTCAGGAGACGGCGGGCACAGGACAGATAATTCAGGTCTGTGCCGGGCTTGGTCGTGAAAACGGGAAAGTTCGGATGACCCTCTTCATGGGCATGTTTGATTTCACTGTCCCAATAAGCCCCTTTGACGAGCCGGACCATGAAACGTGTGTCAGTTTCCAATGATAAGCGGGCGAGGTGATCGATCACGCTGAGGGCGCGTTTCTGGTAAGCCTGTAGGGCCAGCCCGAGCCCCGTCCACCCAGCAAGGTCCGGTTCCCGAGCGAGCCGGTCGAGAATTTTCAACTGAAGGACCAGCCGATCTGCTTCCTCGGCATCGATGCAGAAATGCATGTTGGAAGCGGCCGCTGCCTTCGCAAGCTCGAATACGCTTGGATACATTTCGGCCATGACACGGCGCTCATTCACGGCTTCATAGCGCGGGTGCAGAGCCGACAGTTTGACCGAGATCCCGCTCTTTTTCTCGGGAGCCACGCCGCTGTCCTGGTCGGTGGCGATCGTCTCGATCGCCGCCTTGTAAGCTGCATGATAACGCGCGGCGTCTTCCGCTGTCCGCGCCCCTTCGCCGAGCATGTCGAAACTGAAGCTCGCGGCGTCGCCGGATCGGACCATACGTTTGCCGCGCTTCTGGGCGGCTTGCACAGTCCGTCCGAGTACAAACTGTTCGCCCATGATGCGCATCGCCTGCATAACAGCCGCTCGAATGACTGGCTCACCGCTTTCCCTCACGAGCCCCTGGACAAATTTCGACGGCCCCGTCAGCGCAGCGCGGGGCGGACCAATAACGTGGCCCGTCAGCAAGAGGCCCCAGGTCGAGGCATTGACAAGCCAGGAGTCCGATTGTCCTGAATGGGACGCCCAGTTTCCTGACCGGATCTTCTCTGCGATCAGATCGTCCTTCGTTTCCGCATCCGGTATCCGCAGCAAAGCTTCCGCCAAACACATCAAGGCGAGGCCTTCAGCATTCGACAGGCCAAACTCCTCCAGGAAGCTTTCCATCACGCCTTTGCGTTTGCCATTCGCACGCGCCGCCGAGACGAGGTCACGGCCGTTCCGCTCGGCGACGATCCGTTGGGTCTCCTTCAGAGGGGGATCAGCGAGCAGGGCGGCTAAGTGCGCCTCTTCGTCTGCGAACTTTCCATTGTCGAGCGAGTCCCAGTCGATCCCGGGCAAAGGCTGTGTATCGGGCATAACTCCTCCGATCATTTCACCCCATGTCTAACAAACGCAGGGCTTTACGCCACCGAACAGGCGATTAAACCGGTTGAGACGAATCGTCCTAAAGGCTCGCTCCATGCGAATAATGCTCATCACCGATGCCTGGGAGCCCCAGGTGAATGGCGTCGTGCGCACAATGAAGCGCGTCATCGCCGAGTGCGAAGAGATGGGCCATGAATGGAACATCATTTCGCCGGCCGACGGGTTTCGGACAATTCCTCTGCCGACCTATTCCGAGATTCGGCTGGCCCTCGGCGCCAAGCGCACGATCGAAGAGCGCTTCGACACGTTCGAGCCCGATGCGATCCATATTGCCACTGAGGGCACGCTTGGCATGGCGGCCCGCGCCATGTGCCTGAAGCACAAACATCCGTTCACCACATCCTATCACACCCGCTTCCCTGAATATGTGTCGGCGCGGTTTCCGGTCCCTGTTAGCTGGGGCTACAATTTCGTTCGATGGTTCCACCGTTATTCCGGCAAGGTGATGGTGGCGACGCCGTCTATGCGCGAAGAATTGCAGGGGCGCGGCTTCAACAATGTCGTTGCCTGGTCACGCGG
>JBCAWP010000186.1:0-5397 GCA_038534535.1 Pseudomonadota bacterium | reverse complement strand
ACAAAACACGGTTTGATGCAGCCATCCTGGCCCATTTCCTCGATGAGAGATCGAAGGACAATGGGGCCGACCTGACGAGCCTCTTTGGCCTGGCTGCCGGCCCATTCCCAGAGGTTCTGAACCAATGATTTGAGCTGAGACTCGGTCAGGTCGGCCCCATTGTCCTTCGATCTCTCATCGAGGAAATGGGCCAGGATGGCTGCATCAAACCGTGTTTTGTCGGAAACTTGCGCCGGACTCGCCATAGCTGCCTAGCCCCTCAAATGGCTCTGATTAACGCGGAGAGAACCGAAGTTCAATCAGGCGCAAACGCATTTCGCGGAGACAGAAACACGAAGAGAAACGGGCTGGATTTAGGCCCCAGAAAAGGCGGACCCGCTGAACGGGGACATGTTCAGCGGGTCCTATCGAGCCTCAACCGCAGGCTGGGTGGGGGGACGCACACGGAGGCTCGAATTTCAGTCAGGTTTCCTCAAAAGGATCATGCTCGCGGACGAAGCACTTACCAATTTCGAAACCCCACACTCCCCATATGACGGTTTGATGCCTTTTCGCCAAGAGTTTTCATCATGTCTCACGGAATTGTCACCTTCAGGCGTTAATCTAAAGTTTCGCTTTTGCATGAGCTTGGTCAGGTAGGGTCTTATCTGGTCTTCCATCGGCCGACAGCACGATGGCGATCCATCGCGTCCCAGGCATCTGCGCGAACAGAATCATCATCAGAACGGTCAGTGGCGCGGACAGAAACATGCCCGGGATCCCCCACAAAGCGCCCCAAACCGCCAATGAAATCAAGACGACCAGCGCCGAGAGGTTGAGTGAATCTCCCATCATCCTCGGCTGGACGAAATTGCCAAAAAAGAACTGCCAGAAGCTCACAGCACCAAAGACAAGTGCGGCGTAGATATACGTATTTTGCGGCGCCCCGCCGGGGATCCAAGGGGGGATTTCAGGCTGCACGAGCGCGAACAATAGCGGAACAAAAGCTGCGACAATCGACCCCACCGTTGGGATGTAATTCAGGACGAAGATGAGCGCCGCCAAAAAGAGTGCGTTTTCCACCCTGAAGAGAACCAAAGTCAAATACGTTAATATGGTTGTCAAAATCGAGATGACGGTCTGGGTCCAGAGATAAGTTTCGATCCCCTGAGTCGCGGCATCGCCCACTCGCCGCGCCTGCTCTCGCCGGTCTGGATCCACGAAAATGTAGTCGAGCTTCAGCGACCAGTTGGCTTGGGCGATGAAGAGAAACGCCACATACAAAAGAATGAGTACGAGGTTTTCGCTCAACTCACCGGTGGCTGACCCGACGGTCGCCAGGAGCCGACGCCCCGTCGATCCTAACAACAGATCGCCAAGCGTCGGCGCATCGCTCAGCTGAAGCGCGCCATAAACATCGGAGATTAATGCGTTGATCCGCGTCTCATAGTCAGAGGCCTGCGCGCCAAATTGCGCGATCCCCTGCGCCATGAGCGCGAGGAAGAGGCCGAAACCCGCCGTGACCAGCAAGACCGAGATGAGGCGCGAAGCCTGGCGCTTTAAGAGTCTTGAACGATTGTCGATCGCGCGCGCGAACCCCTCCATCACCAGATAGAGGAATACGGCGAGGGCGAACGGCGCAAGCAATGCCCGTCCATAGTACAAAAGCGCGATAATAACGCCGGTCGCGATAATCCAGATGCCGGTCTTCGTTCCGCGATCCATAGCGCCGCCCCTCCCCCGTCATGCGTCGAAGAGTGGGCGGCGTCGGCGTTCAGGTCAACGGGCGCTGGCGGCGGCCGGGGTGCTGCTGACATCCCAATAGCGCCGGGCAGCTTGTGCCGCACGAAGGCTTGGCGTGTCTGCGACGTGCTCGGTTGTGCGGTCGGTGAGACCATACTTCTCGCGAAGCGCGTCCGCCCCGCCGACATAGCTGCCATCGATCCAGATTTGCGGCATCGTGATCGGCGTTTTCGGGCCCACTATCGGCTTCACCCGCGCGAGCATCTCATACATAGCGCCCGGATTTTTGACGACGTCTTGATAGGTATAGTCGATGCCGAGATGATCGAGGTCAGCTTTCGCCTGCCGGCAGAACTTGCAGTTCTCTTTACCGAACAGATGCGTGCCTTCGAGCGGGAAATGTTGGACGTGTTCATTCATGACGAGTTCGGCGAGCAAGCCACGGTTCAGCGCGCCGCCTTGGAAAACGACTTTTCCATTGATCAAAACGCATGGCGCGTGGCGCGCGCCTTTAAAGCTCGCCTCAAGCATATGGGTGAGCCAGTCTTTCGTTTTAAACTCGACCTCAGCATTGGCGAGTTCGGTTTCCAATGTGTCCTGGATGACATCCGTTGTCAGGGTACACTCGCCGCAGGGGATTTTCACTTTGAAAGGGCCCCACTTCCCGCCCCAGCGATAGACGAGCAATTCAACCGGCTTGCGGTCGTAGGTTTCTGGCAGTTTGACAATTTTACCCATGAGACTGGTCCTTCTCCCAGCTGCACCCAGCAGCAACAAATCGATGGCGAAGGTGTCGCACGTTTCCGGATCACATAGGGTCACATGCGCCTCGCTCTTGCTCACATTCTCTTTGAGGGTAGCTTCGCGGGTGATTCAGAACGGGTTTGACCTGCGGGGAACGGGCACATGACGGACAGTATTTTCATTGGCGGCGGCGGACCGGATCAGAATGACGCGCAGCGCCTTCTTCTGAACCGCGCAAACCGACACGGCCTCGTCGCGGGCGCGACCGGCACAGGCAAGACCGTGACCCTTCAGATCCTCGCGGAAGGCTTCTCCAATGCCGGCGTTCCGGTGTTTTGCGCCGATGTGAAGGGTGACCTCTCCGGCATCACCGTCGCTGGAAGCCATGAGCATAAGCTCCACGAAAAGCTCGTCTCCCGGGCCGAAAAGATCGGTTTCGACGATTATGGCTATGGCGAAAGCCCGACCATTTTCTGGGATGTTTTCGCCCAGAAAGGCCACCCCGTCCGCACGACCATTTCAGAAATGGGGCCCCTGCTGCTCGCGCGGTTGATGGATCTGACTGACGCTCAGGAAGGCGTCCTTACCATCGCCTTCGAATATGCCGACGATAACGGCATGCTCCTTCTCGACCTGAAGGATCTGCGCAAACTCCTCATCCATATGGGCGATAAGGAGGTGATGAAGGCAATCAGCCTCGAATATGGGAACGTCGCCAAGGCCTCTCTCGGCGCTATCCAGCGCAACCTGCTGGTTCTCGAACGCGAAGGAGCGGAGCTGTTCTTCGGCGAGCCGGCCCTCCGCCTGGAAGATCTGATGCGCACGACCCGCGACGGGCGCGGCTATGTGAACGTCCTCGACTCCACGACCCTGATCAATTCGCCGCGGCTCTACTCAACCTTCCTTCTCTGGCTCCTCTCCGAACTGTTCGAGGAACTACCCGAGGTCGGCGATCCTGAGAAACCGATCCTCGTCTTTTTCTTTGATGAGGCGCACCTCCTATTCAACGACGCGCCGCGCGCCCTTCTGGAGAAAATCGAGCAGGTGGTCCGCCTGATCCGGTCCAAGGGTGTCGGCGTATTTTTCGTCACCCAGAACCCGCGCGACCTGCCCGAGAGCGTGCTCGCCCAGCTCGGCAACCGCATTCAGCATGCCTTGCGAGCCTATACGCCATCAGAGCGCAAGGCCGTAAAAAGCGCCGCTGATAGTTTCCGTCCAAACCCGGACTTTGAGACCGCAACGGTGATCACCGAACTTGGCGTCGGCGAAGCGCTCGTCTCGACCCTTGATGCGAAGGGCACGCCTGGCATTGTGCAACGTACGCTGATCCGTCCGCCCTCCTCCCGGCTTGGCCCAGCGACCGACGCGGAGCGCACAGCCGTCATGGGCGAAAGCCCCGTACGCGGACAATATGAAGAAACGATCGACCGGGAGTCTGCCTACGAACTCCTCGAGGAGCGTGAACAGGAAGCGGCCGACGCTGCGGAAAGACTCGCAGAAGAGGAAGAACGCGCGAAGCGCGAAGCCGATAAGGTGAAAGCGCGCAAGAAGCGCTCCTCACGTCAAACGCCGACCGAAGCGGCCATCAAGACAGTGACCCGGACCGTCGCTCGCGACCTGACAAAATATGTGCTCCGCGGCATCTTCGGAGGACGGCGGCGGTAAACGCATCCCACCTCAAACCTCGCTCGGAGTGGGGGTCGTGTCGAGAAGAAGGGCAAGTTTCGGCGGCAGAGGGGACGTTGGAAGGCTGCATGCGCAAGCAGATTTATCGGCGAGATCGGGCTCTTGATTCGATAGTTACCTTCATACCGAATTAATTCGGGACACCTTTTCGTCAGAGCTTACTTCGTATGCCTATCCCATGCTCTCCGTCGTGGCACTCACCTTAGCAAGTGCTTCGGAGCGGGCGTCTACTATTCGGAGCAAGTGACTAGCCATCATAATGATCTCAATAGCCTCTAGAGGATCATCAATGTCTATGTCCCTATGGGATAAAGGGTTTTTATAACTGCCAATGAAGCCGGCGAACAAGTGCATTCGGGCCTCTCGTTCGGCCGGCAGTGCGTTGATATCTGTCAGCGGTCCGTTTTCGGGGTGGAATGCAAATCGCATCAACTGCACACCAAGTTTATGGTCTTCGGCTTGTGATGCCTCTCTAACCTGAATTTCGACACTTCTCGCGGCAAATAGTACTGCGCTGTCATAATGCCCCCGTACGAAGTCGCCCCAAACTCTATCTCTAATTTCTGCATGCACGAGGTCACGAGGCATAGCTCGGGCAGCAGCGAAACTTGGATACTCTTCGATACCCATGCGGAGGGCTCGTCGGCTAAGTGCGCGATATCCGTTCCCCCCGTTCGAGAAATCCGACCAAACGAGAAAACCCTGAGCTTCCAGCCAACTCCAAGCTTCAAATATCGCTTGCTCAACGTCTTGATTGCGCCCTCTTGGAAATCCCTCAGTTTCATAAGGATATTGGTTCGGGTAAAACACGACCATAACAGAGCCAGGATGATTTAGCCGCTCTTTACCTCGACCTATCGCGGCAATGATGACAGCGCCAAATTCTTCAGGCTCCAGGTCGAGAAGAACGTCGATGTTCGGAACGCACTGCCTTAGGTAGCTTTTGTCCATATGAACGTCTCCCATTTCGAGCTCAGAGACTAAGTGATCGCCGCAACAGTGTCTCCCCGTGACCAAAACCAGACATGATCCCCTCCCTAGCTCTTCGCCTTTAAATGGCGCGCCTGGCGAAGCCCCGGAAAGAGCACAGACCAGAGGGCCGCGACGCCCACAGCCGCGGCGCCGCCCGCAACAACTGTGAATACGGCGCCTAGCTTCGCCGCCATAAAGCCGGCCCGCGCCTCCCCCAACTCGTTTGAGGCGCCGAGGAAGATCGAATTCACGGCGTTCACGCGCCCGCGCACT
>JBCAWP010000185.1:0-5553 GCA_038534535.1 Pseudomonadota bacterium | reverse complement strand
GCCAAAAGTCGAACTTTCCGACGGGCCTCTTCCCCACCACCGAAGACGGCCACATGGGCGTCATCCATTCGAAAAAAGGCTGGGAATAGGCGCAAAGATACAGCTCCTAGGATTTTGGGCTTAGCGTGAAGGCAAAATGGCGGTTGACGGGTGCATCACAAGGCGAGATGGCTAAGTCCATAGTTTAGAGAATCTATTTCAAATGTCCGAGCCGACCGACCGTCTTCCGCCACTCAACGCGCTAAGAGCTTTTGAAGCAGCCGCCCGCCGGCTGTCTTTTACAAAAGCGGCAGAAGAACTCAACGTGACCCCCGGCGCGATTAGTCAACAGATTCGCCAGCTCGAAGACTATGCCGGCGCGCCGCTCTTTAAACGCACGGGCCGATCTGTTTTGTTGACAGATAGCGCGCAAGCCACCCTGCCGCTTGTCCGGGAGGCCTTTGAGAAGATCTCAGAAGCCGGCCGGGTGATGCAGTCGCCGGCCCGCAAAGGGCGCGTGATGGTATCCTGCGCCCCCAGCTTTGCCGCCAAATGGTTGGCCCCGCGCCTCGACACATTTCACCGTGCACATGATGGTATTGAGGCGTGGGTGTCGGCGGACATGGGGCTGACCGATTTCAACACCGCCGACGCCGATATCGCGATCCGCTATGGGCACGGTCAGTATGACGGCTTGAAAGCCGAACTCCTCTTGACCGAAACCGTGCTTCCGGTCTGTTCCCCGACCTTGCCCTCGGGCGACCGGCCGATCCGACGTCCGGAAGACCTGGCCCACCACACCCTTCTCCACGATGAAAGCCCAGAGAACGATCCCTCCTGTCCGGATTGGGCCAGCTGGCTTGCGGCGCGAAAAGTCATGGGCGTTCTGTCCAATCGCGGGCCGCGATTTAACCAGGCCGTGCTCGTGATCGAGGCCGCCATTTCTGGACAAGGCGTCGCACTCGCCAAACGGGCAGTCGCAGCGTCAGATCTTGCCGCGGGTCGTCTCATCGCGCCGTTTGCCGATGGCTCAACCGCCATCGACTTCGGATATTGGATTGTGTGGCCAAAGGGCCGCCATCTATCGAGCGATGTGCGGTCTTTTATCAGATGGCTGAAAGCAGAAGCGGCAGACACCGAGGTGGTGGGGGTCTGATCGGTCACCAAAAACGCCTTTGTTTCCCATCATTTTTCCCCATTGAATGCCAATTCATGCCCTATTCAGGCACTCCTTTAGATAGTGTTCTGAAAGGAGGCTCGAGGACATGAGCACAAGACGATCGAACCTAATTTCGCTAATCGCCGCCATGGTATTTCTCGCGTCCGGATTGATTGCGTCCCAAGTCAGCGCGTCGAGCGAAACACCGCGCGTGCAGACGACCACGCAGGACCATTAGCAAATCTAAATTGCATGTGATCCGGCTTGAGATCACGGGCTTTTGCGGGCATGTGCATCGCGACGACGATGTAAGATGAGAGCCTGCCATGACCCAGACGGCCGCGACGACCGCTCAAAAAGTAAACCCCAACGCACCGACAGCCCAAAAAGTGCTTTCGGTAAAGCATTATACTGACCGTCTGTTTGCCTTTCGCATCGAACGACCGGCCAGTTTCCGCTTTCGGTCCGGCGAATTCGTCATGATCGGCTTACCGAAGGAAGACGGCCGACCGCTTCTGCGCGCTTATTCGGTTGCGAGCCCGGCCTGGGATGAAGAGCTCGAGTTTTATTCGATTAAGGTCCCCGATGGCCCACTCACCTCGCGCCTGCAAAACATCCAGCCGGGCGATGAGGTTTTACTCGGGAAAAAACCGACCGGGACCCTCGTCCTCGATGCGCTTGTTGGCGGGAAACGCCTCTACATGTTTTCGACCGGCACTGGGTTTGCTCCCTTTGCGAGCCTGATCCGTGATCCGGAGACCTATTCGCGGTTCGACGAGGTCATCGTGACCCATACCTGCCGCGAAGTCGCCGAACTCCAGTACGGTTTTGAGACGGTCGAAGCGGCCAAGAACGACCCTCTCGTTGGCGAGGAAGCGTCCAAACAGCTCCGCCACTTCACCTCTTGCACCCGCGAGACCTATGAACAGGGCGGCCGGATCACGACGCTGATCGATACGGGCGAACTCTTCGAGAAGCTCGGCGTTCCGGCACTCAACCCCGAAACAGATCGGGCGATGATTTGCGGGTCCATGGAGATGATCAACGATACGAAGCAAAGACTCCTCGATGCCGGCCTTGTCGAAGGCTCGAACTCGGCGCCGGCGCAATTCGTCATCGAAAAGGCATTTGCTGGGTGACCACAACCGTCCGCCCGTTTCGACCCGGCGATGCCCAGGCCTTTCGTGACCTGAACATGGCCTGGATATCGGCCCATTTCGGCATTGAAGACGAAGACATTGCGCAACTCGAGCAGGTCGAAGAGACGATCCTCGCAAAGGGCGGACGCGTTCTCATCGCAGAACAAGGCGGCGAAGCGATCGGAACGACGGCGCTCATTCCACTCGGCCCGGGGCTCGTGGAGCTCGTCAAGATGAGTGTGCGGGAGGACTCCCGTGTCGCGGGCGCGGGGCGCTTGTTAATGGACGCAGCCATTGAAACGGCCCTTGAGATGGGGGCGACCTCCATTTGGCTCGAAACAAACAACGTCCTCACAGCGGCTATCAAGCTCTACGAACGGGCCGGATTTGAACTGGTGTCCCAAGAAGACTGGCGAGCGACGCCCTATTGCCGGTGCAATACGCAGATGATTAAGCGCTTGTGACAGACCGTCCTGTTTCCATCCGAAGCGTTCGGCCCTATGTGGGAAAAACACAAAAAAGACTGGACCAGTTCATGGCCGATGACCTTTCGACGACGCGTCAGCACACGAGTGACACAGCCGAAACAATGGCCGATGTTCGGCGCGAAATCGACCGGATCGACCAAATCCTCGTGGGCCTGCTCGCCGAGCGGCAATCCTTTATGGATGCGGCGGCGCGTATCAAAGCCAGCCGCGACGTCGTCCATGATCGGGCGCGTATTGAGGATGTGATCTCCAAAGTTCTCAAGGAGGCGGCAACGGCCGGCCTCTCACCGGCGATCGCAGAGCCGGTTTGGCGCGTGCTGATCGACCGCTGCATTGCCTATGAGTTCCGGTCTTATGATGCGCTGAAGCGGCCCGACACTGACAATTGATGGGCAAGACGCGCCGCCGCCTCCACAGCCGGCCCGATAGCGTCCTTGATTGATGAGATCGCAACGGCGGCCTGCGTTACCGTGACTTGAACGTCCGATCGACCGAGTTTTTCGGCCTGAGCGCAGACCTCCGCAAGGTGTTGCGCACCAACAGACAAGGCGGACCCCTTCAGGGAATGGGCGGCATCCGCCCACTCATTTTGGGGCTTGGAGGCATCGAGCAACCGACCCCAAAGCTCCGTTTGCTGGCGGAAGATATCGATCACCTCAATGGCCAGTGACACATCTGCCCCTGTCATAGCGGAAAGGTGCTCGGCATCCAGAGCGGGAAGCGGTTCATCAGACATCGGTTTATTTCCTCCCCAATTTGCGGGATTGAGCAAGCGGCAAACCTGGGCAAGGCCGCAGCATAGGTTGCGACGGCGCTGACTTTGTCGTATTTTACGCACGATTGATTGGGATGGAGCGGATCATGCTCGGAATTCTTGTTGCCATTCGAAACTTTTTGCTCGCCGTGATACTTGCCTGGTTGGGTATGGAATTGCCGGCACAGGATCCTCAACAAGACCAGGCGACCGCGCCTGAGTCCTCGGTGTCTTTTGGAGCGCGCTAAGCGCTTCCATTAAAGCCTGGCCATAGTGCACTTCAGCATTCGCATTCGCCGCGAAACCTGCGATATTACATCGCATGACTGAGACTGCTTCCCAGGACAACCTCGTCCAAGCACTGTCAGACGCCCAAAGTGCCGGCCAATGGATGAGCTGGACAGGGTGGATTTGCGCCCTGTGTTGGTGGGGGGCAGGCGCAGGCGGATTGTTAGCGCTGATCGGCTGGCAAGCGCTGATCTCTCAACCCGCGGCCATTATCATTGCAGCCACCGTTCTGATCTTCGTCCCCGGACTATTAATGGCAATGTCAGGTCTCATGGCCCGGCAGAGCCTGCGCACGCAGCGCGCCAATGAGATTATTCTGAAAGCGTCGGCCACATTACTTGCGCCAGCCGATACCGCTTCGAAAGGTATCGCGAGCGTAGCAGAAGCCACCCGCGTCAACGTCGAATTGGTCAACCGCACCGTTTCTGAGGCGCTCGCCGCGCTCAAAAAAACGACGGACATGGTCGAGAATGAACGCCTTCGCGCTGAATCCGTAAGCTATGCGATGGCCGATAATACGCGCGATCTCACCCAACGCCTGACCGAGGAGCGGATCGCAATCGAGCAACTTGCCCGCGCGCTTGAACAGCAGACGCGGGCGCTGACGGAAGCCATACCGCGCCAGGCCGCCGCCATGTCGGAAGCCGCTAAACAGGCGAGCGCTGAAGTGACTGAAGCCGACGCCGCGCTCGAAAAGCGCATGTACGAAATGAAAAACGCCGGAAGCACGCTGGCGGTTCGGCTGATTGACCTCGAAGCTGTTGGCAAGGATGCGATGACACGCGCCGACGCGCTGTCAGAGAGTTTGGCGCGCATCGAGGAGAAGCTCTCTCAATCTGCGAAATTGGTCGAAACCGCAGAGAATGCGAGCTCGATCGCGGTCGATGCGGCGTCTGGCGTGAGCGATGCCCTACAGGATGCGGTGTCGTCGGCGCTCGACACTGCGCGGCAGGCAAATGCGGAAATAACCGAATCGACGCGCAAACTGCATGAGGATGCCGCGCGCCTTCTGTCCCAGGTTAAGCTCGCCGTGGAGGATCCGTCCAAGGTGACGGTCCAACCAGCTGTCGCTCCGCCCACGGGCCGCAGATTGGCTGAGGCCAATGGGATCAACGGAGCCCACGCCAACGGTGCCCACGCGAACAGTGATGGACGCCCCGGACCGAGCCTGCCACTGCGCGGAAGCACGCCGGCGCGCCCCCTGCCCCCGCCAACGGCTCCCGCAGCGGCCGACGAAGACCTCTTCGACGTCGAAGCGGAAGAACGCGCACCGCGTATCACACAGATGAATGGCGATACGAACGGGTCGGGCAATGGCGCCACGGAATGGCGCGACATCATTGCCGATATCTCGGCGGAGACGCCCGAGAGCACTGACGATAGCCCCGCCCTGCCACGCGAAGAGACCGCCGAGACGCTCATCACCCATCTTCAATCGTCTGGCATTCCGCTGCCGACCGCGATCAAACCGCGCGATAAACGAAAAATCGCCGCGGCTGCAAAGAAAGACGATAAGGCGCGGCGGGTAGCCATCCGCCAGGTCGCTGGCACGGAAGTTGACCGGGTCGCGACCCGGCTGCGCAAGGACGACACGCTGATGAGGCTTGCCCAGAGGTTCGTCATCGCCGAGGAAGACGACGCGCTAAAGGCCCTTGAAGATACGAGCCGAACAAAACGCCCGGCCTCGCCGCGCCTGTCGGCCTATTTGCTCATTGATGCAGCGCTGGAAACCGCAGCTCGCGCCTG
>JBCAWP010000184.1:0-5576 GCA_038534535.1 Pseudomonadota bacterium | reverse complement strand
GGCGACGCGGGCCGATGCGATGGCATGGGTTGCGTCGCCGAACACGAAAACCCGCTTGCCAGTGAGATAGGTCGAATCCACCGAACGTGACCACCAGGGCAGGTTCGACGGATCGTGTGAGGCATCCAGGTTTTGACCTGTGATCTCGGACACTTCAGAGATGAAATCGGCTGTCGCGCCAAGGCCAATCGGTACGGTTTTGGTGCGTGGTTGTTTGAACGTCCGCTCCAGCCAAATGGCCGCCGTCTCCGCGATCTCCGGATAAAGAACGACGTTGAAGTCTGCCGCGCCGAGGCGCGCGAGACCGGCCGGGGTCGCATCAAAGGGCGCGACCAGATTTATATCGACGCCAAGACGCGTGAGCAGCCCAGCGATCTCCTTCGTATCGTCGCGGTGGCGGAAGCCGAGGGCGCAGGGCCCGAGAATGTTACAACTGGGCCGGCCGGTTTCGGTTGAGGCGCGCTCGACCGATGGGTCGGCGAGGTGCCGGACGAGCTGATAGAATGTCTCCGACGCCCCCCAATGCTCCTTCTTTGAATAAGAAGGCAACTCCAAGGGAATGACAGGAACCGGAAGCCCAAGGCGCTTGGCGAGGCCCGACGGGTCGTCCTGTAGGAGTTCAGCCGTACAGGATGCGCCGACGATCATGGCCTGGGGCTTGTGGCGTTCATAAGCCTCGATGGCCGAGGTGCGGAACAGTTCCGCTGTATCGCTGCCAAGGTCGCGGGCCTCGAACGTCGTGTAGGTCACCGGTGGCCGGGCGCCGCGACGCTCGATCATCGTGAACAGAAGATCGGCATAGGTATCGCCCTGGGGGGCATGGAGCAGATAGTGGAGGCCCTTCATGCCGGTGGCGATCCGCATCGCGCCGACATGGGGTGGGCCCTCATATGTCCAGACGGTCAGCTTCATCAGATCGCGAGCCTCGTTTTACGGACGAGGGGACGGGCGAAGAGTTCGGCCAAATCTCCGGCTTGTTCAAAGCCCTGGATTGGCGTGAAGACGAGTTCGATCGACCATTTCGTCGTCAGACCTTCAGCTTCCAGCGGATTGGCGAGTCCGAGCCCGCACACGGTGATGTCCGGCCGGGCCGCACGGCACCGTTCGAGCTGTCGATCGACGTCCTGTCCTTCGCTGACCTGGATCGCTTCGCCGAGCCGGCCGAGATCATCGGCCATCAGTGTCCGATTGAGATAGGGTGTGCCGACTTCGAGCGGGGTCATGCCGAGTTCGGAGGCGAGAAACCGCGCGATCGGAATTTCGAGTTGGGAGTCGGGGAAAAAGAAGACCGATTGCCCGGACAGCGTGTCGCGATAGGGATCGAGCGCCTTTTTCGCCCGGGCATAGGGAAGCTCGATGACCGCGCGAAAGCGCTCATCTGGAATGTCAAACGCGTTGGCGGCGGCTTTCAGCCAGTCTGCCGTGCCTTCGGCGCCGAGGGGATAGGGCGCCGGAATGTGCTGCGCGCCGCGGTCCATGAGAACGCGGGCGGTCTCGCTTAAATAGGGCTGGGCAAGGAGGAAACGCGTGCCCGGCCCGATGGGCGCTTGTTCCGCTGCGGCGCGGCCTGGCAAAAAGCGGACATTGCCGATCCCCATCTTGTCCAAGAGGCGGGCAAATTGGTCTTCCACAACATCGGCGAGCGCGCCGACGACGAGGAGCGATGGCTTCGACGCTGTCGTCGCCGTGTTCGCGCTGACCATAGCGGCCAGGCACTCGTCTTCGCCTTGGGTGAATGTCGTCTCGATACCGCTACCGGTATAGTTCAGCACACGCACATTCGGATTATGGCGGGCGGACAAGCGCTTGGCGGCGCGGCTCAAATCCAGCTTGATGACTTCGGATGGGCAGGACCCGACAAGGAACAAGCATTTGATATCGGGCCGGCGCGCAAGAAGCCGGTCAACAACCCGGTCGAGCTCGTCCTGGGCATCTGCAATGCCGGCAAGGTCGCGCTCCTCTATGATGGCGGTCGCAAAGCGGGGCTCTGCGAAGATCATCACGCCGGCGGCTGATTGGATCAGGTGCGCACAGGTCCGCGAACCGACGACCAGAAAGAAGGCGTCCTGCATTTTCCGGTGAAGCCAAACGATACTGGTGAGCCCGCAAAAGACTTCGCGCTGGCCCCGTTCGCGCAGGACGGGGCGCGGTGTCTGCGGGCGCGCGCGGGCGTGGGTGACGTCGAGCTGCGTCATGCGCTCGCCCCCACAGGCGAGGTGTCGCGCCGGGCTTGTCTCAGCTTCAGGACGAATTGGGCGGCATTGATGAGGTAAGCCCCATAGGCCGCAAGCGCGACGGCCATTTGTGTCTCGGCGGCGCCGATGCCGCTGGCCACCATGATGAGATAGACCGTATGCAGCGCAAGCACGAGCATCGAGAAGACGTCCTCCCAGAAGAAGGCGCGGGCGAAGAGATACTGGCCGAAGACCTCTTTTTCCCACACCGCGCCGGTGACCATAATGAGGTAGAGGACGAGCGTTTTTAGGATGATCGAACCGGTCGCCAATTCGTAACCAAGACCCGTCATGAGGTATCGAACGACAAGGGCGAGGCTGACCAGAAAGACGATGAATTGCAGCGGTGCGAGGACGGCCTGGACCAGGGTCCATTTGGTCGCGTCGCGCCGTTCGCGCTCTTCATCTGTATAGAGCGGCTGCCTAAGGGATGGAGCCGCCAGTGCCTGTGTCATTCTCGCTCGCCCGACTTCCTGCCTTGATCAACGACGCTAACGCACGCGTTGCAGAACTGTCAATTCGAGTTTACGTCAACAATTATGGACAATTGACGGTTTGAGAACCGATCGCACACGGATGAGCTGAGGGAACGGTTTTCAATACGTGTCACATCTTTTCGGAAATGATCCGCGAGACCTCTGTTCGGAAAACATATTCCGAGAATACGGAAGACGGCCTATAGCCCTGTGACATCAACTTGGCGTCATATGAATGCGCGCTCGACGCGCTCGCAAATCCCAGTCCCGGGGGCCTGATGACGGATGCAAGCCAAGGAATAGACCGAAGGTGGAAAGACTCGCAGGGGTCGGCAGCTGACCAGACGGCGTTTCTTAGTCTCGAGTCCCGGATCCGGCGGAAGTATTTGGACGAGGGGGCCTCGCACCCGCTGATGGAGACGCTTGAGACAGAAGTTCTGCCGCGCTTGATGCTGGCACATGAGTCCGAACGACGGCTCGCAGCGCTCCATGTTCATCGGGATATTCAGATCGATCCGGACTATGTGTGTTCATTTGTGGACGCATTGATCGGGCCATCGCCGCAGTCGGCGAATGATATCATCTACGCCTTCTTGTCCGACGGCGTGGCTGCGGAGGCGATCTTTCTAGATCTCCTAGCGCCGGGTGCTCGTGAGCTTGGCAGGCGCTGGGATGATGATGAGATCGGCTTCACCGATGTCACCTTGGGGCTTTGCGAGCTTCACCACCTCCTGCGGGAGCACGCGACATACACGCCGGGCAAAAGACCCGCCACACGGGCGGTCCCTGCTTCGGTTCTCTTACTCCCGGCCCGTGGAGATCAGCACATGTTCGGGCTGATGATCGTGGCTGAGTTTTTCCGCTCGGATGGCTGGAACGTCGTGATTGAGCCTGACACCAACTGGGCCACGGCAAAGCGTCAGCTCGCGACAACGCATTTTGATGTCGTCGGCCTGTCGGTGATGCGGAAAACTGACGAAGATGTGCTAAGGGAAGACATCGCGACTTTGCGGCGTGTCTCAAAGAATGGTGATATTGCAGTCCTTCTAGGCGGTGTTGGACTGCGCGCCGATCCGGATTTGGCGTCAAGTCTCGGTGCGGATGCCATCACTGGCGATGCGGTCGATGCCGTATCGGTTGGTAATTCGCTCTTGGCGAAGGGGAGTTGAAGCTGGTAGGGCTCGCTCCTCAAGAGGGTCCGGAAAGGTGTAATGGACGCAAAAACTCCTCCAAAAGGACGCGGCCAGGAAACGACCGCCGCATCTGCGTTCGCCGACCCTGCACTTTTTCTGTCGGACCTGACCCCTAGGCTCGCCACCGATATTGTTATTGCCGCGGCCGATCTTGCCCTGATCGTGGAAGACGGTGTCGTGCGAGATTTAGCGGTGTCCAATCCCGAGCTCGAACGCGATGGCGTCGGTCGAGACTGGCAGGGCCGAGTCTGGGTCGACACCGTGACGGAGGAAAGCCGGGGTAAAGTGCTTGAACTTTTGTCGCCGGAATCAAGCGGCCCGACCTGGCGACAAATCAACCATCCATCAGACACCGCGCTTGACCTACCGATCCGGTACGCCGCGGTTCGCCTGGGCGACAGTGATCGGATCATGGCAATCGGCCGCGATCTCCGCGAAATGTCGCTGTTACAGCAACGTTTGATTGAAGCGCACCAGACAATGGAGCGCGACTATGCGCGGTTGCGGGAGACCGAAGCGCGCTACCGGATGCTATTCGACACGGTTTCCGAACCCGTGATCATCGTCAACGCGGACAGCTTGTCGATTGAAGATGCCAATGCAGCGGCCGAACAGGCGCTGAAGGCCGCCGCGAAAGACCTTCACGGCAACGCGCTCACCTCACTCTTGCAATCACGCGAGACCCGCAAAATCGAACGGCTGGCATCCGATATCGTCGGGTCGGGATATGCCGCGCCGTTAGATGTCACGCTTGCGTCCGGTGAGCGCGTTACGGTCTCGGCCACCGCGGTTCGCCAGGGCGCAGATATGCTGATGGTGCTGCGGATTGTGGGCGCTGAGCCCCGCCGTGTGGGAGATACCCGGCGCGAGGCGATGCTCGCAGCGCTTGAGCGGCTACCCGATGGTCTCGTCCTCGTCGATCGCGATCTTCGCATCATCGCGTGCAATCCGGCTTTTTGCACCCTGGCCAACCTTGCGGGCGATCAGGAAGCAGCCGGCGCGACCCTTAAAGATTTTCTCGGCAGATCTGGCACGGATTTGAACGTGTTGATCTCGAGCCTTCGTAAGCATGAAGTGGTGCGAAATTTCGCGACCATGATGCGGGACCGCTTCGGACGGGAAGAGCAGGTTGAAGTCTCCGCCGTCACCGCGCCCTACGGCGACAGCGACGTATACGCCTTCTCGGTGCGGAGCGTGGCGCGGCGCCTCAGCGAATCTCCGCGACTAAGTCGGCAGCTCCCGAATTCCGCGAGCCAGTTTACGGATCTCGTTGGCCGCGTCCCGCTGAAGGATATTGTGCGGGACTCCACAGTGCTGATCGAAAAGCTCTGTATTGAGGCTGCCCTGGAGATCACCGACAACAATCGAGCTTCAGCGGCGGAGATGCTGGGCCTGAGCCGCCAAGGGCTCTATTCTAAGATCAAACGCGCCGGTCTCGAAGACTGATCTGCGCTCATTTGACAGCCCCATAAGCGTACATTCAAATTGACACTCTATAGTGTCCAACCTAGTCTTTGGGTGTGACACAAGCTGATTTCCCGCTACCGTCCGGAAGCGTGCCGAGCTGGCGCGCGGTCTTGGAATTATCGAAGCCCGTGACGTGGTTTGCCGCCATGTGGGCCTTCGGATGCGGCGTCATTTCAGCCGGTCTTCCGGTGGGTGACCGGTGGCTC
>JBCAWP010000183.1:0-5606 GCA_038534535.1 Pseudomonadota bacterium | reverse complement strand
CCGGTACCGCGCCCGGAGAGGACAAAGGCGCGCGGCGGTTCTCCGTCAACGCCGCCGCCCCAAAGCTCTGCCCCCGACGGCGGAAAGAGGATCTCGGGCGCGGTAGCCGCACTAAAGTTTGCAAGCGTCGGCGAAGCTGGCCGGTTTCTCCCCTCAGCCAACAGGACTCGGTTTGTTGTGTCATCCCCCAACCGCGCGGCTGCGCGGTCTGCCACCTCAAAGAGGATCGGAAGCGCATCGGATCGGCCCACATGTCCGGGGCGCGGCGCGCCGTCGGCCCTTCCAACCCAGATAACGATCGCAAAACGTCCGGACACGCCAGCCGCCCAGGCATCGCGAAAACCGTAGGATGTGCCCGTCTTAAAGGCGATTTGCGGCGCGTCTCGTATGAGAGTGGCGGGGACATGACCCGCAGGCGCTGGTGCCTTGCGGAGAATATCCAGGATTTGCCGGGAACTTGCGGCCCTGATGAAACGACGCCCTGGCGCCGCGATAGAGGTCTCTTCCTGACCCGCGCGCCAGACAAGGGGTTTGGCGAGGCCGTTATCCCCGAGGGCAGCGTACAGGACGGCAAGATCCTCAGCGGTCAGTCCCGCCCCGCCGAGCGCCAAGGCAAGACCAGCCCGACCCTCGACACCTGTGATCTGCGGCGGTGCTCCCGCCCCTGCCAATTGAGCAGCGAATCGATCCGGACCAACACGGTCGAGTGCGATCACGGCCGGCACATTCAACGAGTGCTGCAAAGCTTCTGAAACGGTCACTTGCCCGTTGAAGCCGCGGTCAAAATTTTCCGGCTGATAAGCCGCAAAACGCTTTGGCAAGTCTTCAATACGCGTTTGCGGATCGGCGAGGCCATCATCAAACGCCATGGCATAAATGAACGGCTTCAGGGTCGATCCCGGCGATCGGACACGTTTTGTCAGATCGAGCCAGCCACCGGGCACCTCGCGGGAGGCCGACCCAATGGATGCACGCACAGCTCGCGTTTCGATATCCACGACGAGCCCAGCAAGTTGAACCTCTGGGCCGAACGTTTTTGCCTTGGCAGCGAGCAGCGCTTCCAGGTCAGACTGCAGGGCCGCATCGAGGGTACTTTGGACATCGCCTAAAACACCCCGCCGCGCCGATGCGCTGGCATGCCAGGCCCGAGCGGGAAAGGCATGGCGATGCGGGAGCGGCGCCTCGGCGAGTTCGGTGGCACGCCCAACGGACCAGGCACCTGCGACGGCGAGCCTCGCGCCGATATCGGCCCGGCTGTTGGCGGCGAGATCTGGATGCCGGTCGGGCCGGCGCCGCTCAGGCGATTGGGGAATAGCGATAAGCAGCGCGATCTCATCATCCGTCAGCCTGCTTGGCTCGTGGCCAAACCACCCGAGACTTGCCGCGCGCACACCTTCCAGATTTCCGCCATAGGGGGCAAGGGTCAGGTAGAGTTCGAGGATTTCAGTCTTGGAAAGGCGTCTTTCGATCTGAATCGCCCGCACCATTTCGATGAGTTTTGAACCGATGGTTCGCGGTCGCGGCTCAAGTAGACGGGCGGTTTGCATGGTGATCGTCGACCCGCCGGACACAATGCGACGAGCGCGGCCAGCGCTTAGGGCTGCTCGAATGAGCGCCAGCCCATCGACCCCCCCGTGGCGGTAAAAACGCTTGTCTTCGACAGTGATCAGGGCATCGACAAATAACGGATCAATCCGGTCGAGATCGGCTGCAAAACGCCACCGGCCCTCATCGGTCGGAAAGGCCCTCAACGGCTTTCCGTTTCGATCCGTCACCATGACCGACTGCGCCGCGGCACGCTCAAGGGGCGGCGGGAACAATCGGTCGAGCCCCATAAGCGCGACGAGCATGACCGCGAGGGCCATGGCTGTACGGTGGAGTTGGCGGACCGTGATCAAGGCTGTCCGCCGGCCCCAGCCGAAACCGCTTCGATCTGCACGGTGCCCGCCGCCGACCGCGCCGTCACATCCGGGCGGTACATGTCTTCAGCAACAACGCCCGGATAGGCGAAGGTACCCGGCGTTACGGCCCGGACAAGATAGGCAAGCGTCACGGGATCTTCGCGCACATCGATGGCCGCGACATAGCGATCGTCCCGCGCTTCTGCGGATTGTGGCCGGTCGATCTGGCCAATCCAAGCAAAGGCCCCATCATCCCCATCCTCAACGTCGCCATCGGCAGGGCGTAGCAAAGTTTCAATCTCAAACCCTGCGGGGAGGAGATCCGCGACAATTAATGGATTGGTGCGCCGCTCTTCAGGCGTCAGGCGGATGACGACGACGAGCTGATCGCCTTGTTCCACACTTGCCGGCGACTTGGTTGCGCCGTTCAGCTCGTGGAGAGACTTCGACGCAGCGAGCTTCTGTCCTGCGGGTGGCGGCGCGCTGGCGGGCGTTCCGCGCGCCACAATGGTGCGGAACAGGGGTTTGTCGCCGCCGAGGGTGAAGGTAACGCCATCACCGACATCGGCCTCGCTGAGCACGTAGCGCTCATCATTGTCATTGCCTTGTCCGAGACCTTCGACCGCGACCGTCACGCCCTCATCGTCACCCAAAAGCGCATTGACCGCTTGTAGGAGGAAGGCCTTCTCCTGGGTCGTAAGGGCGTCAGGGTCCGGTAGGTCGAGACCAATCTGGTCAGACAGACGCGCGGCGATATCAGTCATGCCCGCCTCAGCGGCAAGGGCCAAGACGCCAGCGAGATCCCGGCGCGGGGTCTGGTAATAGTCGCCGGTGTTCGCGTAGCCGAAGGCCGCCTCAGCCGCTTCAAAGGCGCGGGTGGCGCGTGCACGGTCCCCGAGCAGCGCCAGGGCGGCGCCAATATGGGCTCGGGCCAGCGGGCTTTCTATTCCATCGAGCCCCCGATCGTGAAGATAGCGCAGGCGCGAGATGTCTGCGCGTCCAGCCTTGGCAAGCACATATTGCGCATAGGCCGATGAGCGCTGCATGAGCCGGGCCTGGGTGTCGTCGTGCCAGCGGCTTTCCCAAACATCGGTGCTGTAGCCATAGACGCGCCAGGCGTCGCCCTGGGCGACCGTCAGCATGGCGTTATAGGCGCGGTCCAGCGCTTCGTTCGGCACGACATACCCCGCGGCCTTGGCGCGGACGAGGAAGTCCGTCGTATAGGCCCCGAGCCAGGGAGACGCGTAGCGGTCCCCTTCGCGCCAGAGGCCGAAGGCACCATCTGCGCTCTGCCGGTTCAACACGCGATTGACGGCCTGTTGAACCCGGGTCCTTGCGCCGTCTTCGGTTGCTTCGCCGGTGCCGAGAGCAACGAGTTGCTCAGCGTAAAGAAGCGGCATGGCCCGGCTGATTGTCTGCTCGGTACAGCCATAGGGGTATCGCTCGAGCGAGGCATAGAGCGCCGTCGGATCAATGGGGAGGCTGGAAAAGCTCACCGATACCGACCCGCTGCCGGGAACGAAGCTCGCCAGGAAATCCTCACCGACCGTGAAAGTATCACCCGGTTGCATCTGGGCGCGCTCGACATTCGAGACCGGCAGAAATGCTGCGCGGGTTTCGATCGGATAGGCGCGCTGGACCGCGAAATTGCCGGGGCCTTCCACGCCAAGCGTCAGGGCCGAAATACCTTGGCCGCCGGCTTCGATCCGCAGGCGCTCATCGGCGCGCTGGCCGGGCTGGAGCGTGCGGGTGAGCTCTGCTTCGGTGACCGAGATCGGGCCGTCGCTTGAGAGTTGGGCGGAAAAGGCCCCGGCCTCGCCGTCGACATTATCGATGCTCGCCGTGACGAAGGCCTCATCCCCCGGCGCGAGGAAGCGCGGCAAGATAAGCTCGGCGGGGACATCGTCGCGCACCGTCATTGGCCGGGACGCAGACCCCACCCCGTTCTGCGACCAGGCGACCGCCATCAGGCGCAGTTCCCCGTTGAAATCCGGTACGTCGAGGCGAACCTGCGCTTTGCCGGACCGACCGACTTCGACAATGCCGGAATAAAGCGCGACGGTCTTCGTCGGGACGACCGACAAACCCTCACCGCCCAATTGGTCGCCGCCCGTGCGCACTTCCGCCGGCAATCCGAGATTGGGATCGAGGAGCCGCCCATAATCATCATAGAGCGACACGCCGAGCCCTTTCTTTCCGAGGAAGAAATCGGCGGCATCGGGGCTTTGGAACTTGGTGAGCTGCAGGATCCCCTCATCAACCGCAGCAAGGGTCAGGAAGACCGGCTCGCGCGGGCCGCCTTCGATATCGACGGTGATGAGGTGCTCCAGGCGCGGCTTGACGACATCCTTCGCATTTATGGTCAGTTCGAAGGTCCGGCCGGACGTATCGACGGGAACATAGGCGATACCGACCGCTCGGCGGGGCTTCGCCTGGAGCACAGGATCGCGCGGGGTATACACCGTCACCATCACATAAGCGCCCTCGCCCCAATCAGCTGACACCGGCAGGGACACGCGCGTCCCGTCCTTAGACACATCGCGCGATTGGACCGATAGGACCCGGTCGGTTGCGACGACGATCTGGGCGACCCCATCATAGGGCGAGACGATCGCGAGTTCTGCGTCGCCGCCGGGCCGCACAGGTTCCTCCGGCGCCCGAACCGTGACGCGGTCCGGCGCTTCAACGCCGCTTTCCGAGACGCCGCCGCCCCACCCAACCCAAAAGCCAAGGCTCGCCTCGGTGCCGGCACCTGTCAGGACGATTTCGTGATTACCCCAATCAAGCCCTTCGACCGTAACGGTCTCGGTGCCGCCGTCGGGCGTGCGAACGACGCCTTCATTGACCGTCCGAACCGTGCGCGACCGGCGCCAGCGCCACCGGCCGTTCTCACGATACCAGTCATAGTGATAGTCGATGGCGAGGACTTTCCAGATGACGGAATGCGCCACCGCCGTCCCTGTGTTGGAAACGGCAGCAATCTCAAAGCTCGCCGCTTGGCCTTCCGCGACCCGCGCGCTGTCCATACGGAGGCCCAGATACGTGTCCCGCGGGCGGTATGGCGTGCGGACGCTATCTGAGACGGCCCGGCCGCCGGGCTCCAAGGCGCTGATGACCGTGTTCAGCCGCAAGGGGCGATGGCTCTGTGCCCCGCGATTATTCGGGTCGATCCGCAAAACGGCCTCCCCAGCACCATCGGCCGTCTGGCGTGTCAGGTCGATGAGTTCTTCACGGAAGGTTTCGTCCTCGCGTCCAAATCGGAAACCGGTAAATCCTTCAAACGGGCTTGGATCAACTTCAATCCGGGTCCGCCCTTCCACTGGGAGACCGGCTCCGGGGGCGCCGTAGAGGAAGCGAACATTGGCAGAGATATCGCGCGTCTCGCCGGCAAGCACCGGTGCCTCAGCGGTGTCGAGTGTCAGTGCAATTCGCTGGGGAACAAAATCTTCGACTTGGAAGGTCGCGCGGCCCGCCGTGCCGACGCCATCGACTTCCACGGCGGCGGACCAGGTTCCCCGCGATGCCCCCTGGGACACCTCATAACTCTGGCTCAAGCCGCCGGCGTCCGCGCCGTCAAATCGGATGCGTGCAGCCTCTAAGCCATTTGGCCGGCGGAAGACAATGGCGCCTGCGCGATCAGAGACCGCGCGGCTTGCACGGTCTCTTAAGAGGGCCGTCAATTGGACAGTCTCGCCCGGCCGGTAA
>JBCAWP010000182.1:0-5614 GCA_038534535.1 Pseudomonadota bacterium | reverse complement strand
CGATATAGTAAGATCCGCCCCAGGGATCGATTGTCTGGCAGGCGCCCGCCTCCTGTTGCAGAAGGAGTTGCGTGTTCCGGGCGATACGGGCTGAAAAATCCGTTGGCAGAGCGAGGGCTTCGTCGAAGCTATTCGTATGGAGCGATTGGGTCTGACCGCCCACCGCTGCAATCGCCTCGAGGCATGTGCGTACAACATTGTTGTAAACATCTTGAGCCGTGAGCGACCAACCGGACGTTTGCGAATGGGTCCGCAGGCTGAGCGACTTATCAGACTTGGGATCGAATTGCTGAACAAGCTTTGCCCAAAGGAGGCGAGCCGCGCGGAGCTTTGCGACCTCCATGAACGTGTTCATGCCGATGGCCCAGAAAAAGGAGAGGCGCGGCGCAAAACGGTCTATTTCCAAGCCGGCTGCGAGCCCGGCCTGGATATAATCCACTCCGTCAGCAAGCGTGTAGGCAAGCTCCAGATCCGCCGTCGCGCCGGCTTCCTGCATATGGTAACCGGAGATCGAAATGGAGTTAAACTTTGGCATGTGTTCGGATGTGAAGCCAAAGATGTCAGAAATTATCCGCATAGAGATTTTCGGCGGATAAATATATGTGTTCCGCACCATGAACTCCTTCAGAATATCATTCTGAATGGTGCCGGAGAGTTTTTCAGGGCTGATGCCTTGTTCTTCGGCAGCAACGATGTAGAGCGCCATTACCGGCAAGACTGCGCCATTCATCGTCATGGACACGCTCATCCGGTCCAGCGGAATTCCGTCAAAGAGCGTGCGCATATCATAGATGGAATCGATCGCGACGCCGGCCATGCCGACATCGCCGACAACGCGCGGATGATCAGAATCATAACCCCTATGGGTGGCGAGATCGAACGCGACGGATAGGCCTTTTTGTCCAGCTGCCAGATTGCGCCGGTAGAACGCATTTGAATCCTCCGCAGTGGAGAACCCAGCATATTGGCGCACGGTCCACGGACGTTGGGTATACATGGTGGGATAAGGTCCACGCCCAAACGGGGTGAGGCCCGGATAGTCATCAAGATAGTCGAGCCCCGCCCGATCGCCCGCACTATAAGCGGTCTTCACAGGGATACCTTCCGGCGTATGCCAAGCGGGGGAAGCCTCCCTTTGTTGGTCGACGGTTGAAGGGGTGTCGAGCTTCAATGCTGTGAAATCCGGAAACTTTGTCATTCGATAAGCCCCAGTTCAGCGTGGGCAAGTTCAAGTGTCGCAATGACATCGACGCCGAGGAAAATATGCGAGTCGAGCCCGTCTGCTTCGTGGCGACCGGCGAGGTAAAGGCGCTGCACACCGGCCTCTTTCAGGGCTTTTGCGGCTTCGGCCACGTCTGCTTCGTATCGCGTGTCCGATCCACAGAGGACCGCTAATCGACATCCCGACGCTATAAAGCCCGCGACAGAGTCAGCGATTGTCTCAGCGGGAACCGGCGGCGATTTGGCTTCGATCCCTCCGGCGGCAAAGAGATTGCGAGCGAAGTCGGCGCGGGCATTGTGCTCGGCGAGCGGGCCGATCGTTGCGAGATAAATCGCCGGTCGTTTCCCGGTTTTCTCGAATTGTTGTTCGGCATGGTCCCGTAACCGTTCGAACGGGGCGGCGAGGCGAATGGGCCAAAGCGGCTCAGCCTCTGTCTCCTCGTCCCCTCGTTCACCGAGCGATGGACAGAGCGTTATCAAAGCCGCGCGAGACAAGATGTTCCTTGAGGCGTGCGGCGTCACGATTTGCGTCGGTGCTTGAATCTCGTCGAGCAATGGGAACTCGCTGACGCCGGTGACGGGTATCTTGCGCCGCGCAATATCCTTGGCGCGGCGTGCTCTAACTTCTGCGATCCGTGCCTGCAACGCGCCGTCGATTAGTGATTGACCGTAACCGCCTTCGGCTTCGATTTGTTGAAACTCCGTCCACGCGGCATCTGCCAGCTGCTCGGCGAGCGTTTCGGTGAACCAGGCGCCGCCGGCTGGGTCTGCAACGCGGCCGACGCCGCTTTCTTCCATGGCGATGATCTGCGTGTTGCGTGCAATACGCCGCCCGAGCGCATCGGGTATCCCGATGGCTTCGTTGAACGGGCGCACTGTGACGATGTCGGCGCCTCCAACGGTCGCCGCAAAGCAGGCCGCTGTCCCCCGCAGCATATTCACCCAGGGATCGTATTTCGTGAGTATCCTGGCCGAGGTCACAGCCTGAAGGCTCATTGGTGCTGGCGCTAGGTGTAGCGCGTCGAGGACTCGAGCCCACAATCGGCGCGCGGACCGCAGTTTCGCGATGCCCAGACCGTAGTTTGCGTCCACCGAAAGTGTGAAAAGGAGGTTGGGCGCAGATAGGGTCGGCGGGATCCCAGCGACATCCAGCCGTCGCATCAAATCGACCCCTGAGGCAATCAAGGCGCCAAGTGATTGGGCGTCCGATCCCCCGGCTTCGTGAACCACTCGTCCATCGGCCCGAAGTAGGCTGGCAGCGGGAAACTGCGCCAACAGGGCCGAAAAGACCTCCGACGTGTGAGAAACGGCGGCATCCAAACCGCCCTGTACAAGGCCGGCGCGCGCCAAAGCGCCGAGCGGGTCAAGATTGAAGGCGAGGTGGGCTTTGTCTGTGGCGCCTGCCCGTTGAGCCCAACCTGCAAGGAGAGCTGCGCTTTCAAGACCGGCAACTCCCCGGTGGTCCAAAGCAATCGGTGCTAAGTTCGCCAAGACGCCGGACAGCGCCGTGTCATAGTCCGCTGCGTCGCATAATTGAATGCCGTTCTCGCCGGTCGGATCGATGACGAGTTCTATCGATGAGACACCGCGCTCAAGGTCTTTCAGGATCTCCGCATTTGTTGCCTTGGGGCCGGGGTGGGCGAAGGTTTGCCGAATATCCCAGGGTAAATGAGGGTCGCGCTGATCTGATGCTCCCCTTAGAAATGGCGCGGCGCCGGGAAACCCAGCCGGATCATGCGCAGCCGGAAAATCGGTTTCGCGGTAGAGCGGGCGGATTGCTATCCCATCGTCTGTTTGACGTGTGATGCGGTTCAGCCCTTTGACCCCAAGGGCTTTTTCCACAGCTGCAAGCCAGTCAGCTTCGCTCTTCTTGGCAAAATCCGATGAAAAAGAAAGCGATGTCTCGCCCATGCTGCCTCGCACTTATTTGCCCCAGTAACTGGCGGTAAGGCTCGTATCCGTCAAGCCTGGGACGCCATCGGGCCAGCCGGGTTGTAATGGGTTGACATATTTGTAAATGATAATCATTCTCAAAAAATGAGATCTGTTGCCTCGATAGGCCACAGCCGTGAAAAGGAGCACTTGAATGTCACCTGCGGATTCGGAACCCGAGATGATATTGCACACAAATTCTTCAAACGCCGTTGTTCTCGCCGAACGGTCACCGACTCCAACGCCCTCAGCACCGCGGGCACCAACGGTGAGCGAACTCATGGCACTCGATTGGATGGAGAGCCATGCCCGGATCATGGATTTCTGGGAAGGCCGTCTCGTGGCGGATCATGCCCGCCCAGAACTCATTTCCATTCTACACCGACAAGCCGCATGGCTTAGGTTGATGATCCGAGAAGTGGCGAAAGGCTAGCGACGTCTAATGCAGAGTCACCCGGATCGGCTGAGCCGAGATGGCGTCAAGCTTCGCATAAGCATCTTCGATCATTTTGCGACCCTCGGCGCCAGCTTCGCCAAGTTCGAGATATAACGCATGAGCTTGATCAAGTAGCTTCCGGCCCTCGTCCATTTGTCCTCGATCAAGGGCAAGAAAACCGAGATTGGCAAGGTCCATCGCCATGCCGTCTTTTCGGCCGAGGGCCTTTTCCAGATCTAGCGCTTCTTTTAGGACACGTTCGGCTTTGTCGCGTTGACCGCGCATAAGGGCACATACGCCAAGGCTACCGAGCGCGCCGGCGATACCTTCCTTCCGATCGATCTCACGGGCGAGGGCGAGGCAAGCTTCGTACTTCTGTTCAGCTTCATCGATGCGGCCGGAGAGGCGCGCCTCGTTGCCCTCTTGGCCGAGGCGTTTGACTTCCGCGATCTGGATCTCAAGGCGTGCGGCGGCCTCCTCGGCTTGCCGTTTCTCTTCGGCCGCTTTGGCGTCGGTCTCGCGCTGAGCCTGTTCGGCGGCTTCGCGTTCAAGTTTCCGAGCTTTCGATTTCTTGAGCTGACCGCGAAAGACTATCAACGCAATGAGGACAATGAGGCCAGCCACGGTCCCGCCGACCCAGTATTCGGGGTTCTCGCGAGCTTCTATAAAGGCGCGCGCGCCTTCAAATCCGTCACTGAACAGCGCGAGTGCCGCGTCTAACCAGCCCTTTGCGGTGTCCATCCAGGATGCCGTGTCGTCCATGGCCTGCCTCGTTACTTCGCCGATACGATTAGCGACAAGGCAAGAACCGGTCCAGCGCCGATTCCACCCACCGCTGACCTTGCGTCAGTCTTGCCGCTTTGTTCGGTGTCGCTAGGTTAGGCGTGTCGAGACTTGCTCACCAAAGGATACTTCCATGGCCTTGCCGCCCATTCTGCAGAACCTTCGGATTCCCGTGATCGGGTCACCCCTTTTCATCGTGTCGGGGCCTGAACTCGTCATCGCCCAATGCAAGGCAGGTATTGTTGGGTCGTTCCCGGCGCTGAATGCGCGGCCGGAACACGTGCTTGACGAGTGGCTCGATCAGATCACGACTGAGCTTGCGGAGCACGATGAGAAATACCCGGACCGTCCGGCTGCTCCTTTTGCCGTTAACCAAATTGTTCATAAGTCGAATGACCGGCTGATGCACGATGTTGAAATGTGTGTGAAATACAAAGTGCCGGTGGTGATCACCTCGCTCGGGGCCCGTGTGGAAGTGAATGAGGCCATTCACTCCTATGGCGGGATCGTGCTGCATGACATCATCAATATTGTCTTTGCTCATAAGGCACTGGAGAAAGGTGCCGATGGCCTGATCGCCGTTTGCGCCGGCGCCGGCGGCCACGCCGGGACACTGTCGCCCTTCGCCCTAATCCAGGAAATCCGCCAATTCTTCGGCGGTCCGCTCGCCCTTTCGGGCTCCATCGCGACGGGCGGTGCCGTGGCTGCCGCCCAGGCCATGGGCGCTGATCTCGGCTATATCGGCTCGGCTTTTATTTCCTGTGACGAGGCAAATGCAGTCGATGGCTATAAGGACATGATCGTTGATTCCAAAGCCGGAGACATTGTTTATTCAAACCTTTTTACCGGCGTGCACGGCAATTACCTCGCTCCATCAATCGCGCAGGCCGGCCTTGACCCGAACGACCTTCCGGAAAGCGATCCGAGCGCGATGAATTTCGGCTCTGGCGGTAATCAGAAGTCGAAGGCCTGGAAAGATATTTGGGGGTGCGGCCAGGGCATTGGCGCGGTGGATGAGCGCCGCTCGGTCGCTGACTATGTCGACCAGCTCGAGGCGGAGTACCGCGAAGCGCTCGCCAGGTTCGACACCCAAACGAGCTATGGCCGCCTGCTCGCTTAGGGGCACTTATCCAACAGGCGAGGCCTGGCAATGACCGGCCAGTGGATCGCTCCCGCTGACCCTCACCCGGACCATCGCGATTGGCTTAGGCGCGGGTGGTGCGTGGGTGTTTAGACCGACTG
>JBCAWP010000181.1:0-5660 GCA_038534535.1 Pseudomonadota bacterium | reverse complement strand
ATTGTACTTTCCCGAAGATTCCCGCCAGCAGATGCGGGAGATGTTTGACAACATCAAGATCGCCTATCGCGATCGCATCTCGTCATCGGAATGGATGACACCACGTACGCGCTCGGCCGCCCTCGAAAAGCTGGATGCCATCACGGCGCAAATCGGATACCCGGACAGGTGGCGTGAGTATGCGGGCCTTGATATCGATCCGCAGGATTTATTCGGGAACGTCAAACGCTCCCGGCGGCACCGGCATAATTATAATATCGCGAAGCTCGCGCGCGCGGTGGATAAAAATGAGTGGTCGCGGGGGCCACAAACCGTGAATGCATTCTACAGCCCCACGCGCAATGAGGCCTTCATCCCCGCCGGTTATATTCAGTCTCCCCTGTTCGATCCCTATGCGGACCCGGCCTTGAACTATGGGGCAATTGGGTCGGTGATCGGTCATGAGATTGGGCACGGCTTTGATGATCAAGGGTCGCGCTATGGGCCGGATGGCCGCCTCGACGAATGGTGGACGACCGCAGACCGCGTCGCCTTTGATGCCCTTGGCGATGCTTTCGTTGAGCAGTTCAATCAGTATGAGCCCTTGCCTGGCTTGCGGATGAACGGCCGCCAGACATTAGGCGAAAACATCGGCGACTTGGCCGGCGTAACGGTCGCCTACCACGCCTATCTCATCTCGCTGGATGGCGCGGAAGCGCCCGTCCTAGATGGGTTTACCGGACCTCAGCGCGTCTTCCTCGGGCGGGCGCAGGCCCGCCGCTATAAGCGCACCAATGAAGCGCTCCGCCGGCGTGTTTTAACCGGCGTCCACAGCCCGATGTATCTCAGGGTCAATGGCATCATCCGGAATATGGATGAGTGGTATGAAGCCTTTGATATCCAGCCGGAAGATCCACTTTACCTGGCCCCGGCAGATCGGGTTCGCATCTGGTAGGCTTCGCCCAGAATCAAATCGGCCGAGCCTTAAAAGGCCCGGCCGTCTGATCTCAATAGCGATATGCCCGGTGACTAGGCCGCTTTGAACATACTCGCTTTGCGGAAGTGTTTGACCAACAGGTAATAAAACACGGCGCGATATTTGTTGCGTGTGGATTTACCATAGGTCTCGATGGCGGCAGCGATGCCTTCGTCGAGTTTTGGCGTGTCTTTCAATCCGAGCTTCTTCACAAGGAAGTTCTGCTTGACGCGTTCAAGCTCTTTCGGATCAGATGCCGAAACGGTCGAAGAATCTGCATTATAAATGGACGGGCCGCAGGCCTTCGTCACTGCTGTAAGGAGCGGCATGTCTGGTTTCATGCTGCATTTTTCCTCGAGATGTTTTGCGTACTTCTCGATCAATTCGTCACGTTTGCTCATGGGTTCCGTGTCCCTCTGTTCGCTAGCCTGGTACGCATACTGAGATCCGAATCATTTGCACAAGCCTGACAGGGGAATAGGCGCGTGGAAAGGTCTTTTTTCAATCACCTCTTGCCTTGGTGAGATTCCCACGCCACCCAGTCAGTCCACGCGGGTGTTATTTGGGGGCGAATCCATGGCGCGCTTTTTACCAGTCCTGGCATCTCTGGCGCTTTTCGCGTTGAGCCTTGCCGGATGGCAACGCTCAGTCTTTGCGGTCATCGGGGCCATCCTGTTTGGGGCTTTGTTGCTGGTCGGACTATACGACATCGTCCAAACGCGCCACGCGCTTTGGCGAAACTATCCAATCCTCTCCCGCGTGCGCTGGATTGCCGAAGAGCTGCGTCCCTTCCTGCGTGCCTATATTGTCGAGAGTGAGACCGAGGGGCGCCCCTTCAATCATGAAGACCGGGCGATGGTCTATCGCCGCGCGAAAAACGTCTCTTCGGTTGAGCCCTTTGGCAGTCATCTCGATATCGAGGCCGCGTCCCATGAATGGGTCGCCCATTCCATTTCTGCAAAACATCCGGAGACGGACGATCCCAGAGTGACCGTTGGGGCCCATGGCACTGCACAACCCTATAGTGCGAGTGTATTCAACATCTCTGCCATGAGTTTCGGCTCCCTCGGCGCCCGCGCCATAGAGGCGCTCAGTCGCGGTGCGGCGAAAGGCGGCTTCTACCATGATACGGGCGAGGGCGGCGTCTCACGATACCACAAAGCAGGTGGCGGCGACCTCGTCTGGGAGCTCGGGTCTGGCTATTTCGGGTGTCGCAACAAGGATGGCTCTTTCGACCCCGGACAATTCGCCGAAACCGCCCAACTCGACCAGGTGAAAATGATCGAGATCAAACTCTCCCAGGGCGCAAAGCCAGGCCATGGCGGTGTCCTGCCTGGGTCGAAGGTGACACCGGAAATTGCCGAGGCGCGCGGCATTGCCGTCGGTGAGACCTGTCTGTCGCCGCCGTCCCACACCGCCTTCTCAACGCCGATTGAGCTGCTCGAATTCGTCGCCAAACTGCGCGCGCTTTCGGGCGGTAAACCCGTGGGCATCAAATTCTGCGTTGGGAACCGCTGGGAAGTGCTCGCCCTTTGCAAGGCCATGCTGAAGACCGGTGAGCGGGTCGACTTTATGGTGGTCGACGGCGCGGAGGGCGGGACCGGCGCTGCTCCGGCCGAGTTCCAGGACCATGTTGGCGCGCCGCTCCGCCAAGGCTTGGTGCTGACGCGGAACGCCCTCGTGGGTACGGGCTTGAAGGCGGACGTCCGATTGGCCGTCGCCGGTAAGCAGGTCTCGGCTTATGCCCTGGCGAGTTCCATGGCCCTCGGCGCGGATTGGGTGAACACGGCCCGGGGGTTCATGTTTGCACTCGGTTGCATCCAGTCTCTGAATTGCCACCGCAATACGTGCCCAACCGGCATCGCTACAACGGACCGCGGGCGCCAGCGCGGGCTCGTCGTCACCGACAAGGCCGAGCGCGTCTACCACTATCACCGCAATACGATCGCGGCGCTGATGGAGGTGGTCGGGGCGGCCGGGTGTTGCCATCCCTCAGAACTGACGCCTCGGCATATTATGCGCCGGATCACGGAAGACCGCGGGATCTCAGCAGAGACGGCCTATCAGCTTGTCGCGCCGAGCGCTCTGGTCGACGATCCATCCGCGACGACCCTCGCGCGCGAATGGGCGATGGCGCAGGCGGATACGTTCGCGCCCGCGACTTAATTGGCCGTGATGCGGCCGGCAATTTCGGTTGCCGCCGCTTGGGCGCTCGCCCAAGCCCATTGAAAATTATAGCCGCCGAGCCAGCCGGTCACATCAACGCACTCGCCGATGAAAAACAGACCGTTCACGTGGCGGCTCTCCATTGTTTTCGAAGAGAGGTCGCCAGTGGAAACGCCGCCCACGGTGACTTCGGCCGTTCGCCACCCTTCGGTGCCAGCCGGTTTGAGTGCCCAGGACGACAGTTTCGTCTCGGCACCGGCCAGTTTCTGGTCGGGCAAATCTCCAAGCCGCGTTTGACCGGGCAGATCCATCAGCTCGACCAAGGCGCCAGATAACCGGCTTGGGAGAAACGTCGAAAGATGTGCGCCCAGTGTCGTGCGGGGGGTGTCCTGCTTCGCCGACCGGAGGGGTGACGCATTGCGGGCCAGCAGATTGATTGTGATCTCTTCGCCCGGATGCCAATAGGACGATGCCTGAAGGACGGCGGGACCTGACAAGCCTCGATGGGTGAAGAGGAGTGCTTCTTCGAACCTGGCTGGTCCTGCGGAGACGGTAGCGTCAGCTGAGACGCCGGCGAGGTCGGCAAAGCGCGCTTTTAATCCATCTGTAAACGTAAAGGGCACGAGGCCAGGCCGGGTGGACACCAGACGATGACCAAATTTGGCTGCAAGATCATACGCAAAGGCGCTCGCCCCGATCTTAGGGATCGAGAGGCCCCCCGATGCGATGACGAGCCACCGCGCGGACATTGGTCCGTGCCCGGTTTCAATTTGAAATCCGTCGGCGCAGGCTGACACATTCGTGACGTTCAGCCCGAGGCGGAGGTCCCCGCCGCCGGCTGATAGCTCGTCGAGCAGCATGGTGACAACGGCCGTCGATTTTCCGTCGCAAAACAATTGACCGAGGGTCTTCTCATGCCATGTGATGCCGTGGCGCGCGAGGAGATCGCAAAAATCGGACGGGGTGTAGCGTGCGAGGGCCGATTTTGCGAAATGCGGATTTTCTGACAGGAACCGATCGGCCCGCGTGTGGATATTTGTGAAGTTGCAGCGACCGCCGCCGGAGATCCGCACCTTCTCCGCCGGTCGGTTCATATGATCGATAACACACACCGAGTGTCCGGCCTGTCCAATTTGGGCGCCGCAAAACAGACCCGCAGCGCCAGCACCAATCACGACGGCGTCGAAATATGTCTGCTTCATGAATTTTTCTTCAGAAAAACATATCGCGGCCTTGTTCGTACCGCTGGCTTGTAAGCTACTCTCAGACCGAGAAAAGACGACGAGGGCTCGACATGACACAGATTAGCCATTGGGCCAAAGCCTTTGGGTTTGCGCTTCTCTTCGCGCTCGCAGCTTGCGGCGGCAGTAACACAGCGCCGCCGCCTGAGACTGAAACCCTCCAGGAAGGCGAAATCGTCCCACGAAGCCGCGCCGACCAGCGTGCCGCCGTTCGCCGAGAGCGAGACCGTCAGCGGGCCATCGACGATGCCCAAGCGGACTTCACCTATTTTCGCTATCGGATTGATGTTTCGGAGCGCAATCCAAAGGCCTGTTTTGTCTTTTCCGCCGCGCTCGATCCAGAAGCGAGTTATGACCAATATGTCGAGTTTCGCCCAGCGGTTCGTCCGGCGCTCACAGTCGAGGGCCGCGAACTTTGCGTCGGCGGCTTAAGTTTCGGGGAAGAGCGGGTCGCCATTCTCAAATCCGGTCTTCCGGCGGCCGACGGGCGCGTGCTCGACGCCGGTGAAGAGGTGCCGATCAGCTTCGAAGATCGCCCGCCCTATGTGGGGTTTAACGGCGGCGGTGTGATCCTGCCGCGCATGGACGCCGATGGCTTGCCCGTCGAAACCGTCAATGTTGATGAGGTTCGCGTGTCCGTGTCTCGGGTGAACGACCGGGCACTGGCCTTCAAATCCATTTCAGCGGGGCAGACCGCCGGGCAGGGCGAGTATGCCTATCTTTATGGCAATAATCGCCCGAATGACGTTTCAACCCAGCTTTGGACAGGCACCATGGCGGTGGACCGCATCCAAAACGCTCCGGTTGTGACGGTTTTCCCGCTTGCCGATGTGATCGGCGATTTAGAGCCCGGCGCCTATGTCGTGCGGCTTGAAGACGCGCGGGACTTACCAACGGGGTCTGGGCCGGCGGCCTCGGCCATCCGGTGGATCGTCATGACGGACCTGGCCCTGACCGCCTATCGCGGCGAGCACGGGCTCGATGTCACCCTGAGGAGCCTGCAAACGGGCCAACCCCTGCCCGCGACGCAAATCCAACTCATCGCCCGAAACAATGACGTCCTCGGCGCAGCCGACACGGGCACTGACGGGCGTGTTGCTTTTGCCGCGCCATTGATGGCTGGCACAGGGAATGATGCCGCCCGCCTTGTGCTCGCCAGCGGCGAAAACGGCGACATCGCCGTCCTCGACCTCGACCGGGCGCCCGTGGATCTTGCCAGTGATGAGGTTGGCGGCCGCCGGTCATCCGGGCCCGTCGATGGATATCTCTACACCGAGCGTGGCATTTACCGGCCGGGC
>JBCAWP010000180.1:0-5669 GCA_038534535.1 Pseudomonadota bacterium | reverse complement strand
CGTCGCATCTGGCGTCGGCGGCGTGTCGTCGACAATATCGTCATTAATGTCGCGACCCCGCGGCTTGAAGTCTGCCGGCCGTTTCGCGGCCAGTCCGGATTTCTGCCTAAAACCGCTCTTGCCTTTGCCGCGGGCTTTCTTGTCGATTTCCTTGAGTTTCAAAGACTGCCGGGCCGAAAGCGGCTCATCAAGGCTGCCTTTATCGGGGTCGGCAAAGGCCGAGCCATAGGTTTCAAGGCGCGCCTCAACCTCTTCAACGAATTCTTTCTCCCACTCTGAAAGGCCGGGACCGCCCTCCGCTTCGGCGCGCTCTGCAGCCTTGCGCAGTTTGCGAAGGGCTTTGCGTTTTTTGCGGTCATCAATATCGCGCGGCATGTCCCGCAGTTTAAGCTGCACCGGCGCGCTTAGAAAGGGAGGAGATCACCGATCAGGCCAAATGGTCCGCCGCCTCCGCCCGAGCTGATCTCTCCCGGGTTTTCCGACTGCAGTAAGACCACGCCTTCGCCGGCGATGCGGACATTCTCGAGCTCGCCCCGTTTGATGAGTTCGGTACGCTTGAAGACCTTGCCATGGGCGGTGAACGCGCCGGCAATCGCAGCGACATAATTTGTGTCTAGGATCATCGGGTCGTGCGGCAAGTCCTTCAATCGCGGGCGGCCTGGCACTTTGAGATAAACCGTGCCGTCGCCCTCGACTTTGGTCAGCGTCCAGAACTCCTTTTTCGCCACGCGCTTTGTATCAAAGCTCAGCGTGCCGCGGTGGGCGAGGTATAGCCCTGGCTGGATATGACAGGTCTCGTCCGGCGTAACGCGTAGCGCCGCAATGGTCCCGTGGAAGTCCCGCCCGGCGACGATCGTCAGCGGACCACACGTCGCCTCATACCGGTTTGCCCAGCGCACCTCGCCGGAAAACGTCGAGAAGATCCCGAACCGCCGCTTGGCAATGAGTTTGGTCGTCAAATCCATCGGGCCGTCGGCGAGGATTAGTGAGGACCGCCGCACGAACAGCGCCTCGCCCGGCTCCAATGTGAGATCCAGTGTGTCGCCGCCAAAGGTCACCGGATCTGCGCCCGTCGGCGGAGGTAGATCAGATATCGCCAAGGGCTGAGAGGTAGACATCCAGAATGGCTTCCTGTTCCTCGCGCTCCGATCGATCGATTTTACGCAGGCGAACGGCCTGGCGAAGCGCCTTGGTATCATACCCGAATGCCTTCGCCTCGGCATAGACTTCCTTGATCTGGTTGGCGACCTCCGACTTTTCCTCCTCCAAGCGCTCAATCCGCGCGACGGTCTGGCGCAGCTTTTCGCGGGCGGTTTCAGTCAAAGCGGTCGGGGCAGCGTCGTCCATAGGGCGTGTCTCCAAGGCGTGATTTAAGGGAGGGGATAGGCAGAGGCCGACAGCCTTACTCCGAGTGCGTCGGCATGGCCAGACGGGTAATCACGTCAGCGATCGCGGCGCCGTGCGCATGGTGGGGCATGTGTCCACCTTCTGCAATTTCAACGACCTCGACCTGGTCGAGCATTTGTCTCAGCCGCCCAACATGAAGCTCTGGTTTGATCACCGTATCCTGGACCCCAGAAAACACGACGATGGGCATGGTAAGTTCGCCATACCGCGCCTGCTGCGCCGCAAGTTCGCCGCGCAGATTGGCGACATCCTTGGCGTTCGACCGGAAATGCGATGGCCGGAACAGCAGGGGCAGCGCTGCTTTGCGATAGTATTCGTCCGGGGCTGGTTCGGGGTGAAACACGCCCGAGATCCCATCTTCCACAACGCCCGGTCCCACGATCGGCACAAGCTGCGCAAAGACAGGGCCGAGCACGGGCGAGGCGGCATAGCGCGTATGCCAGGCGACCCCGCCGCCGCCCCAATCATGGCTCACCGGCGCCAGCAGAACGAGCCCCGCCACCCGGTCCGGATAATCGAGTGCCAAGCGCAGGGCGACCGCACCGCCAAAAGAATGTCCGACGATAATGGCCGGCTCATCCCCAGCATAGGTCTCTAGGATCGCCGCCATTTGGGCGGCTTGGGTTTCAAGCTCGTAGCCACCTGATGGGCGGGCCGAATAGCCGTGCCCGGGCCGGTCTGCGATCAGAACCTGAAAGCGGTCATCCAGCCGCGGGGCGAGCGTGTGGGTAAACTCCTCCGCATTTGCGCTCGCGCCATGAATCATCAGCACCGGCGGACCGTCCGTCCCGCGCCGAACCACGTGGGTCGGCGTCTCGTTCAGGGAGACAATGTCGCCCGCCGGCGGATGGGCTTTTTCCGCACGATTTGAATAAACCGCGCTGTGCACGCAGGCGGACACGAGCGGCAATCCCAACAGAAGCGCTGCAGCAGTAATCACAAGTCTCACAAAGCAGTCCCAGATGTGTCTCGTTTCAGGCGGGTCACGGCACGCTTGGCCGGCACGAGGTGAGGGTGGATGTCCAGCGCTTTCTCATAGGCTTCAAGCGCTTCTTCCGTGGACCCGAGTGTTTCCAGAACATGCCCGAGCCCCGTCCAGGCGGGAAAGTGGCGCGGTTCCTGGATCAGTGTTTCATTGATGTCGCGCAGGGCCTCTGGGTAATTCTCCTGGCGCAGGAAGAGCGCCGCGCGGCGGTACCAGCCTTCGGAAAAGGTCGGCTCAATGATAACGACGCGATCGTAAAGCGCCCGCGCCGTCTCCATATCGCCGGCCTGTTCAGCAAGCCCCGCGCGCTGCATCAATAGGTCGACCGTGCCCGAGCCGCTATCTGTCCATGACGCCACAATGTCGGCCTCTGCCCGTGCGGCATCTTGCTCTGTTTCGGCGGATTTGAGCGCGTCGAACATCTCGTCCGAGGGGCCTGACACCAATAGAAGTCCCACAAGGGTGAGGAGTTTCAGCATGGCGCCGCCAATCGATCCTTTATCAATGCTCTCAAGAGAGTACGGTCAAACGCGACCGTTTCAAGGCAAGAGACTGTCTGGACATGCGCTGCTCCAGCCAATGGGAACGCAAAATGGAGAGAAACCCCGTTTCTCTTGAAAAGCGGCCAAAATCTTGCGGGAGCGAAGATGCGCGATTTACGCCTGTTTGGCTTTGAAGCGCGGATCAGTTTTGTTGATAACGTACACGCGGCCTTTACGGCGCACGACTTTGCAATCGCGGTGACGCGTTTTCAGAGCTTTGAGAGAGGATCTGACTTTCATGGCGCTACCTGCTTGGTTATCTACAGAGCTGTACATTCATATGCGTTTCAAGATCGCGCGTGATAATAGAGCGACCGGGCGAAGTCAACGCTAGGCCGCCGCCTGTTGCATCCTTTTTGTCACCAATGACGGAGACTGGACTTTGAAGGCATTCCTCAGCCCCCGTTCCCGCAATCTGATTGTTTCGTCGCTGCTTGGCGGGCTCACTGCCTGCGCTGCATCGCCGACCCCTCAAGAGGCCCCGCCCGTAGCGACCGAGCAGCCGCCGGCGGCGGCCCCCCCGCCGCTCAGCCGCACTGTGCCGTCAGTGCCGCCATTCGAAACGTCTGGACGGGCTGATTTCGATACCTGGCGGGCGGATTTTGCGCGCCGCGCCCTTCAAGACGGCCGGGATCCCACAGTTGTCTACGACGTGCTGCGCGATTTGAAGCCGCTCGAGATCTACCTTCCGTCAGACACGCGCAGCGTCCAGCCGCAAAGCGATGTGTCCGAACAGGCCGAGTTCGCGAAACCAATCTGGGACTATGTGGGCTCAGCGGTTAGCGATAGCCGGCGCACCAATGGCCGCGCGAAAGCGGCACAACTCGCCGGCCTCCTCTCATCGATCGAAGTGGAACTTGATGTCGACGCCGAGGCGGTTGCCGCCATTTGGGGCATGGAGACAAGCTACGGCTCCTATATTGGCGACTTTGATGGCCCTGAGACGCTTGCCAATATGGCTGTGGAAGGCCGCCGGCGCACATTTGCTGAAAACGAACTCCTGGCGACCATGGTCCTCATCGAACGGGGATATGCCACCCGCGAAGAGCTCCAGGCTGGATGGGCCGGCGCCATGGGGCAGACCCAATTCATGCCGTCCACCTATCTCGCCCATGCCGTCGATTTCGATGGCGACGGGCGCCGAGACGTCTGGCGGTCGGAGGCCGACGCGCTGGGATCGGCTGCCAACTACCTTGCCTCGATCGGCTATGTCTCCGGCGAGCCCTGGGGCGCGGAAGTCATCGTGCCAGACAATTTCAATTTCGCTTTTGCAAATGGCGATAAGCGCAGCGTTGTGGAATGGCGGGACCTTGGCCTTTATCCAATGCCCGGCGCGGCCTTGCCATCAGATCCATTTGCCGAGGCGCGGCTCTGGCTGCCAGCCGGTGCCCGTGGCCCGAAATATCTATTGTTCCGGAACTTTGATGTGTTCCTGAGCTATAACCGCGCCAATGCCTACGCCTTTTCCGTCGGCTTGCTCGCCGACGCCATTGCGGGCCGCCCGGGTCCCCAAACGCCTTGGCCCACGGATGTCCGGCCACTGTCCGTGTCTGACGTGAAAATCTTGCAGGCCCAGCTCAACCGAATGGGCTTTGATGCCGGTGCGGTTGACGGCATCGCTGGGTCCGGGACGCGGCGGGCGCTGCAGCGGTTCCAGGTGTCCCGCGGCATGGTCGCCGACGGCTATCCGACGGAGGCGGCCCTCAGCGCTTTGCTCGCATCGGCTCAACCCGGTATTTCAGCCTTGGGTGCTTCGCCTGGCTGAGCCGGCAAAACGAACCGGGCAAACAAGGCGAGCCCTGTGAGCAGCACGGCGGCGATCAAGAACGGCGCGGCCGGGTGAACGAATTCATAGACGAGGGGGCCGAGAAAGGGCGACACGACGAAACCCATTCCGTTACACGCGATTACCAAACCCGCGACATTGCCCTGGAGTTCTGGCCCGACCGCCAGCGATGCGCCGCTCGAAAAGCCAGGTCTTGCCAGGCCTTGGCCAAGCCCGATCGCAAATTGCGCGACAATCAACACAGCGAAATTATCCGTGGGCACAATCAACAGCGCGCCTGTGCACAAGGAGATTGCCCCAACGGTCATCAGCGTTCGCGTGCCCATCCGAAAGCGCGGAATGATCACCAGCTGAGATAGAAGCGTTGCCATCGCCCCAATCGAAAAGGCGGGGCCGGTAAACTGGGCCGCTTCGGTCCCGCTGACCCCCATTTTGTCGATCACGGCAAAAACGAATGTCTGTGTCAGGACACCTGTAATGATGGATAGGCCAACAGCATAGACCAGAAAGGGTAGAACGCGCGGGTCGCGCCACAGGCCCTTCGCGCCAGGGATTTCTGGCCGGGGCAGGGCCGCATCGGTTCGCGGCGGCGTGTTTTCCGGTAATCGCGTGAACAACAGAAATGACATGATACCGGCCGCGACGAACGTGAAGAAGACCGGGCTCAGCAAGCCGAACACGGCGACCATCGCCGCTGCGAAAGCAGGCCCGGCGACTGTGCCGACGCTAAACCCGGACGTGACCGACGCGATCTCATTCGTTCGCTCCTCCGGTGTTGTCCGGTCGGCCACATAGGCCTGAGCCGCGGGGCTCGCCCCTGATCCGACCAATCCAAAGACCGATCTCGAGGCCAAAAGACAGGCAAGGATCACATAGGTTCCCTCAATGAATCCGTTTAAAGCGAGCCAACCTGCCGTGCCAAACAGCAACATCGAGAGGGAATAACCCG
>JBCAWP010000179.1:0-5729 GCA_038534535.1 Pseudomonadota bacterium | reverse complement strand
GTCGGGGCGCAATCCACCGGCGGGGGTAAACGCCCGGCCGGAGTGCGCGCGCGACCCGGAGCGACGGTGCCCCCCGGGCATCGCGCTAACGCAGAGAAGAACATGCCATTGCGGGGCTGCGCCCGGTGCGCGCCTAACAGCCTCGGCGAAAGCCAGGCATTACCTATCGGCATGCGCCGTGCGCAGCCCCGGCCCTTCTGAAAAAAGGGCACACCATAAACCCGGAAGGCGCCCTGCCTGTCCGGTTCATAGCTATGCCTGCAGCAGTCGATCGACGTCGCCGCGCATCGGGAAGGATGGCTGGGCCCCGGCCCGGGTCGTCGTCAGCGCGCCGGCTGTCACCGCAAACTTTAAGGCCGCCTGCGGAGATTGGCCTTCACAGAGGGCGAGCGTCAGCGCCGCGGAAAACGTGTCTCCGGCCCCCGTCGTATCCACGGGTGTCACCGGGGGCGGCGGCGCCTCGGCGATCACCTCGCCCTCAGCCATTAGGACGGCCCCCCGCGCGCCATGGGTGACCGCGACCTGCCGGGCCGTGGCCAGTTGGTCACCATAGACCGCCGCCTCCCCCTCGTTCACGATCAACAGGTCAGCGCGGGCGATCAGCGCATCGGGTACGGGCAAGGCGGGCGCCAGATTAACAGCAAAAAACCCGCGGGTTTGCTCCCCCGCCTTCAGCACCGCATCGACCGGCACCTCCAGGACACAGAGCGTCGCATCGCTATCAAGGGGTGGAATGGCCTCGGCCAACAGACGGTCGTTCGCCCCGGAGGCCACGATGATCTGATTCTCGCCGCCTTCAGAGACAGCGATCAAGGCCACACCAGTGCCGACATCGGCGAGCGCTTCGCAGGCCGACAAGTCAACGCCGCCCGCTTTCAAAAGGCGAAGCGCAGCCTCGGCCTCCGGATCGTCGCCCACACGCGCAATCAGAGACGCTTTGGCCCCAAGTCGCTGCGCCGCGAGCGCGATGTTCGCGCCCTTGCCGCCCGGATATTTGGCCAGCGTCGCCCCGGTCACTGTTTCACCGGGCGCCGGCAAACGCTCAGCGCGTGCCACAATGTCGAGATTGACCGAGCCAACCACGCTAATCGAAACACCGCTCACTTGGCGTTTTCCAAGACGGTGCACATCAGAGCGAACACACCATCGACGTCAGCTCTGTCGATCCACAGAACGTTTCCATCTGGATCGTCCGTCACGCGCGTCTGGCCGAGGGTCTCGCCTTCGGTCATGTCCACACTCACGTGCGTCCGTCGCCCCGCGAAAAGGTCCGGCCGCAACAAATAAAGGATCGTTGCCGGATCATGCAGAGGGCCTGCATCCCAGTCATTCGCCTTTTTCTCAAGGATATTCGTCGCCTCCATGAGGCTTGCCACGTGACCGGCGATCTTCGTACCCACAGACCGGACATTCGCGACACGGTCCTCGGTCATGCGAAGCTGGTGTGTGACGTCGAGATTGAGGACGACGATCTCAGCGCCGCAATTGAAAACAATTTCTGCCGCATGCGGGTCTGCATAAACATTATACTCCGCATGCGGCGTGATGTTCCCGCCTTCTTTATCCGCCCCGCCCATAACGATGATACGCTCTAAACGATCGGCTATCTCTGGCGACTGTACGATCGCCGCGCCGACATTGGTCATAGGTCCAGTTATAACGAGGGAGATCGCGTCCGAATGCTCGCAAACACTGCGGATAATCGCGTCGACAGCATGGCTATCGCTCAAGGCCAGCTGTGGCTCAAACAGCTCGATACCCATAAGCCCGGTAGAACCATGGAAGTCTTCAGCAGTCACCAGCGGCCGGATCATAGGTTTGGGACAACCGGCATGAATAGGAATGTCTGTGACGCCGGCAATCTCTCTCACAATTCGCGCATTGCGCGCAGTGAGTTCCAGGGGAACATTGCCGGCGACTGTCGAGACCGCACGAAGATCAAAGGCCTCACCGGCGCAGCAGGCCAAGAATATGGCGATCGCGTCGTCAACGCCGGGATCGCAATCAATGTGAATCGGTTTTTTTGCCATAGAGAACTACTGCTCACACGGAAGATGTCCGGGTCAAGCGCCGTACCGGTCAGTCGCTCTCGCCGACTGGATAGGGCCAACCATTCGGGATCAGTGGCTCGCCATTGGCAATCTTTGCTGCAACTTCCTGGCGCGTGGCATCGATGGCGAGCATCCGTTCGGCGCTCACCGGGTGGGTGCGCTCTCCATAGGTCGACCGGGCTGACAGTGTCGCAAACTGTCGGAAAACACTTTCGACGTTTTCAAGATCGACCCCCGCCCGCGCCGCAAAGTAAACGGCGAGATAATCAGCTTCGCGCTCAAATGAGCGAATTCCAAGCACGCGGTTTTGGATACGCGTCATCGCCGCCCGCCCTGGCGGCGTCGTCTGGTCCGTCATGCGTTCGATCACGCGTCCGACGGTCAGGTCAACGACGCTCGCGGTGACAGCAACAGGAATGCCCCAAATCACAAGACCTGAGACGGCTGCATTGCGCTGTAACTTTGGAACGTGGCGCCCGGCGACATGTCCGAGCTCGTGGGCGATGACAAGCGCCAACTCTCGGTCATCCTCAAGCGCCGACATTATCCCGCGATTGATCCGGATCGTCCGGCTCGTCGCCGACGCATTGATCGTATCCGTCTCACGAACCAAGATAGTCGCGGAGCAGATTTCCACGGGCACCATCGACACGGTCAGGTCTTCGCCGTCCTGCAAGAAGACCGCTTCAAGCGGAAGGGGGTCCGCGTCGGGATCGGCGCTGCGGCGAGCCTCTGCATCTTCGTTTAATGCTTTGATCAACGTCTTCATATCGCCTTGGATCTTGTGCGTACCGATGCGAATGGGCTCGGCGCCAGGGCGCAATCCGGCCTCGGCGGCGGGGCTACCCGCGGACACGCCAATCACAATGGGCGAGGCATAATAGCCAGCGGTGCGCGCCTGATCGCGGGTCAGCCCGCTCACCATGCCCTGGATGACCTCATCATTGCCGATTGTCAGGCCAAAGGCGTCGCGCGTCATGTCATGGCAAAGCTCGGCATTCGCCGCGAGAATTGGCCAAGCGATATCGTTCACACGGCGAGACCGGGTCAAAACGGCTTCAATCAACTCAGCTTGAAGGGCCGGCGTATCAGCGGCCACAGCGGCTGGATCGATCTTTGGATAAGCCGTCGATGTAGACGCGCAGGCGCTCAGCAAGATCGGCAAAAGCGCACCCACAAACGATCCCTGTCTGCGGACAATCTGCCGGAAAAAAGTGTTTATCATGACAGCATCTTTAATCTGATCGGCCAGCCGATCTAGTCACTATTGCGTTTGTGCCGCGCTCTCTGGCGTGAACCAGATCGGCGACGTCCAGGCCATTTCATTCACCAGGGCCTCTGGCAGGTTCTGACAGACCAAAGGACGATTTTCGGGATCGACAGAGATGCATTGGGCACTGCTCCAGCGGCGCACAGGCGCTTCGATGGCGCGAAGGTAGTAAAAGGCCGGGCGCTCAGGATCGAAGTCAGGGTCTTCATAAACGGCGCACATTTCATCGGTACCGCCGCGCCGCGCGACGGCGACATCGGTCACGAGCACTCTCTTTTGATTTTGCTCATCAAGCCAGCCCTTGATGATTTGAAGCCTTTCCAGCGACGCCGCCCTGGGGTCCGAATCGCGGCGCGCCTGGAGAATGAAGCGTCCAGGGAGGACATGGCTCGCAATCTCAGCGCCCATGGGAACACCCTTTTCATAGGCCGTCGCGAGCCAGTCATCCGATCCGCAGAGGTCATCGTCGAATGCGCCGGCGAAGAAGCGTGGCTCTATGCGCGTGCCAGAGGTGGCAAATGTCTCGCGCCGTTTTAGCGACTGGAAGATCGCGTCTCGCGAGTTCTCGACAGCCCATACTCCGGCCAATCCGCCGGGATTGCCTTCAATACGGTTATGCCGACCGAGCCCGGGTCTGCCGAGGCGACCGGCAAGCGTGATCTCGTGGGCTATATGCCCCGGCCAATCGGCCTCTGCGGTATTTCCGCCCGTGCCTGTATGGGTATCGGTGCTACCGATAACCCCCATCTTGAAAGGGTTGGTATGGCCATGCTCCGCCTCCAAAAGCCCCTCCAGCCAGGCCCCCCGTGCAAAATCACGGGATGAGAGGCATGGCCCTTTATAGAGATTGTCGCGCGGGTCGAGATCGCTGTCGGTGCACTCCCGGAGGGTTTGGCGATAAAGGCGGGGGATCCAGACCGTGATATCAAATGCCCGAACCCGCCGACCGAGGCTGCGGATCGCTTCGATATCGCAATACTCATCTTGATCGCCAAGAATATCGGTGACGCCGTTGACGCATTCCGATGTTCCCTTGTGCTGGGTCAGCTCCATGATTCGGTCGTAACTCTGCCGCTGCAGGCGGTGCGCCTCTTGGTCCTCGGGCGAAAACCCTTCTAGCGACCGCGGGTTAAAACCGTTCCCTGAGGACAAATTCGAGTTGTGCGGGATCGAGAGAACGTCGCAGGCCTCTAGCCCAAGCCGGCACTCGTTTTCCAGCTTCTCCAAGAGCGACGGCAGAGTTGGATAGTCGATATAGTTTCCCGGATAGTCTGGCACAGACGCATTCTTGAAGATCGTGTTACGATGCATGTGCATGCCGCTGGGGCTGCGCGTGTATTCATAGCCAAGAAAGCTCGTGAACGCGCAATCACCAGATCGGTCATAGGCCGCCTCGGTGGTTTCAATCAGGTTCTGCCAGACAATCCGCGCGGCGGCCTCGCAGTCGGCACTGTCTTTTCCGCACACAGACGCCACCCGGCGTGGCCGGGTCCCAGCCCGGGGAACGCCGAAGACGCGAACCCCCGGATCCTTGCCGCGCCGAAAGACCTTGCAGGCCCGGGAGTCGTAACCGGGATAGGCTCCCGGCGTGCGGCAGATATGCCCCTCGCCTAGAGCTTCGGAGTGGTCCGTCACGGCAGCGAAATCAAGCGGACGCGTGAGCTGGACCTGGCGGGGTGCTTGCCCTGCGACCGCGGGAAGATCGATCGCCTCGCCCCGCGCGAAGCGCAGGGCGTCCACCGGGAAGACGCGCGTTCCATCGGCATAAGCGTCACCGGAAAGAGCCGTGTGAATGTGTAAATCACCAAACATCGCCTGTTTCAGAGGATCGCGATCACGGCACGGCGTCCGGACCTCCGAATAGACGACCTCGGGTACATAGCCGGGGGCGTAGACCTCTGGCGCGGATTTTTCGGATGTTGGCGCGGTCACGGTGACGGTCCGGTCTATTTCGTAGCGCGTTGTATGCGTCGCCCACCAAAAGACCATCAGTAGGCTGGCCAATACTGACAAGCTGGACGCGGCCCACCGCCGCCTGACCACCTGCTGTCTTGTCTGCGGTTCACTCATAAGCGTCGCGTTACAATGCGCGGCGCGACTGTCAACTCACAGAAACAAGACAGGGGGCCAACAGCCATCTGTACTCGTCACGAATGCGTATCGATGCTGGCAAAGGATCTGAAACGTTCAGTCGGATAGATTCTTTGGAAGCACTTGATAGTGAGCGTTCGCTCACATATATTTAGCGAGAATAGTGGCACGCCACTTTTTTGCGTGGAGGTTCACATGACAAATGCGACTGCGCCCAGGCGAACGCGCGTAACCAATGCCCGTCCGAAGATTGAGCGGGCAGCTCTGGAACTCTTTGTCGAGGGCGGGGTTGAGGCCTCGACCACGCGGGACATCGC
>JBCAWP010000178.1:0-5735 GCA_038534535.1 Pseudomonadota bacterium | reverse complement strand
CGCAGACCGCGCCGAACGCGAACGCCTAGACGCCGCAGCCCAGGCCCGCGAGGCCGCAAGCCCGCCAGATGTGGCCCCAGAGGGCCCGTCAGATGATCCAACCGAAGAGACAAAGTCGCAGGGCTTCTTCTCGAAGTTGACCTCCGGGCTCAGACGCTCCTCATCGAAAATCTCCGACGGCATCACGGGCGTCTTCACCAAGAAGAAACTCGATAGCGACACGCTCGAAGAGCTCGAAGATCTCCTCATCATGTCCGATATGGGCGCCGCCGTCGCCACACGCGTAACGACAAACATCGCCAAAGGCCGCTTCGAAAAGGAAGTGACGGACACCGAGATCAAGACCGCCCTCGCCGAAGAGATTGCCGCGCTGATGACGCCCTGTGAAAGGATCGTGGACTTCTCAGACGGTCCACGCCCGCGGATCGTTCTGTTTGTCGGCGTCAACGGGTCCGGAAAGACCACAACGATCGGGAAGATCGCCTCTCGCCTCACCGGACAGGGCGCAAAAACCATGCTCGTCGCGGCTGACACATTCCGCGCCGCAGCCATCGAACAACTCACCGTATGGGGCGAACGCGCCGGTATCCCAGTGATGGCGAAGGCTCCCGGCGCTGATGCCGCGGGCCTCGTCTTCGAGGCCGTGGAAAAAGCCCGCGCAGAAAACTATGATCTCGTCCTCGTGGACACGGCCGGCCGACTTCAAAACAAGTCGGACCTCATGAGTGAGCTTGCGAAAATCCTCCGCGTCACACGAAAGCTCGATCCAGATGCGCCCCATGATGTGATCCTGGTGCTCGATGCCACGGTGGGCCAGAACGCCCTCTCCCAAGTCGAGGCTTTTCGCGAAACCGCCAATGTCTCGGGCCTCGTCATGACGAAACTCGACGGCACAGCGAAAGGCGGCGTGCTGGTCGCCATTGCCGAAGCCCATGGCCTGCCGATCCACTTTGTCGGCATCGGCGAAAAAGCAGAAGATCTGCAACCTTTCTCAGCGGCGGCCTATGCCCGCGCCCTCGTCGGCCTCGAAGACTATTGAGCCGCGACGACGCACGGGTCTGAACGTGAATCACATTTCTGCGTTGAGACTTCCCAGCCTGCGCCGAACATGGTCCGGTGGCATCCTGCCCGAATGGAGCCTGTCATGAGCTTGATATCTCATCGTTTATTTCCGATTGGACTGGCGCTTTTCACGGCCCTATTGGCCGCATGCTCCAGCCCGCCGGAACGCTCGCTCGGCGCCGCCGTCGCCCCGCTATACACAGTCCCAGCGACGTATCAGGACCACCGGGACCAGCAGCAAGCTCTTGTCATCGACGGTCAGACACTCGCCTATACAGACCATGGGGATGGGCCGGCCCTCGTGCTCCTGCACGGCGTGCCCACCTCCTCCTGGATGTACCGTAAACTGATCCCCGAACTACAGGCAGAGTTCCGCGTGATCACTGTCGATTTCCTTGGCTATGGATCCAGCGACAAACCGAACGGCGACGTAGTCTATACCGATGTAGCCCAGGCCGACCGGGTCACGGCCCTCATGGACCACCTCGGCATCTCGGAATATGCACTCCTCGTCCACGACATGGGCGGACTCGTCGGCTGGGAATTGATGCGCTCCCATCCGAATGCCGTCAGCCATGCGGTGATCCTGAACACAATTGTTGGCGACGATGGGTTCAACCAACCCAATATGGAAGCAGGTGCTATGACGCGAACACTCATGAGCGCGTATTCCAGCGACCTCACATCCGAAGCCGTCCTCCTCAAGACTTTTAACGATCTCGGCCTCACCGGAGAGCACAAGCTGACCGAGGCTGAATGTGCCGGCTATGTGGTGCCAATGCGCGAGGGCGCTGATGACGCTCTCTATACCTTCTTCGTCCATATCAATGATGATTTGTTTGCGAGACTCGATGCGAATTGGGCAGCGCTCAAATCCTGGCCGGGGGATGCCCTGGTTTTGTGGGGGGGTCGGGACGAAACACTGACCACGGGCCAAATCCCGATGATCCAATCAGCCCTCTCCGTGCCCAACGACCAGATCCATATCTACCCAGAAAATGCGCACTTCCTCGCCGAAGAAATCCCGGACGAAATTGCCGACCAGGTGACCAAGTTTTTGCAATCATCGCCCTAGTCTTCGATTTCGCCGGGCATCGCAGTCGGACGGTTAAGCCAGGCAGCGCTCAACCTGTCTGTTGAAGACAGCGAGTGCGCCCTCAAAGCGTCCAAATAGCATCTGGGTATTAGCGCTTGAGGCGAGCGTCGATTGGATACTCTCACCGATCACGAAATCCTCTTCGAGGGTCCGGCTTGTGATCGCGTGATTTTGTGCCCAATGCGCGGCTTTGTCAGCCTCAGCCCTCGGCGCGAGGGTCACAATTTGCACGCGCGTCTCGCCCGCCGAAATTGGCACCTGGCTAATCCAAGCAATATGGTCCTGCTGCACGAGCAAGGCCGTCGACGGAAAGAGCGTGTAAAGCACCTGGGCATGGTCGCGGAGGCGCCAGCTCGCCCGCGTGTCTTCGGTCAACCGAGCCATGCTCGCCCTGGGAAGAATAGAGCGAAGATGCGGCCCGAACGTCCGGTAGGAGGACAAATTGTCTTCAAAATGCGGCCCGATCGTTTTCCGATGCGCGACTTTGAAATGATAAGCCTCGATTCCGCCCTCAACGAGGATCTTCCAGTTCGCATTCCGCACGCTCTCATCCTGGTGTGCAACGAACATCTCATCAATCTTGAGCGCGTCGAGCTCAGGGGCGAGATCACCGAGATAAGCGTCCAGGTCCACGGCCCCATCGGCTTTCACGGTCACCCAGACAAAGCCAAAGCGCTCCTGGCAATCGAGCCGCTTCAGTCCGAGGTCGGCCTTGTCGATCCCGTCAAAACCGCTCTCGAAATGCGGCGCGGCGATCAGGTCTCCCGCGCTGGAATATGTCCACGCATGATACGGGCAAGAGAAGCGGTGTTTGCAGCCCTCCGCCTCGTCGACAAGCCTTGTGCCCCTGTGGCGACAGGCATTCACAAACGCATTCACGCCGCCAGATTTGTCGCGCGTCAAAAGGACCGAGACACCCGCGACGTCACGGCGAAGGAATGCGCCGGGCTCAGGCAGTTCGCTCGCATGGGCCGCGGGAAAGGGCATCGGCCGGAAAATGCGATCCCGTTCCAGCGCGAACCGATCTTCGCGCGCATAATGTTCGACGGAGTTACGCGCGACGGCAGCGTCAAGAAAGGGCGAGCTTTGCGCCTTCAGCGCGAGAAGCTCATCGATGAGCGCCAGTTCGGTCGTGCGGTCCATTGATCCCTCCTTTGTTTGGCAGCTTGTTACGACTTACCGCTTGGTAAGTTTTGTAACCTACCATATGGTAAGCGTCAAGCCAATTTGGACGAACCCATGTCGACCGACACACGAGAACAGCTCCTCGATACCGCCGAAGCGCTCTTCGCGGAACGCGGCTTCTACGGCGTCAGCATCGCCGCCATCGCCGATGAGCTCGGCCTGACAAAGCAGGCCCTCCTCCACCATTTCGGAACCAAGGAGAAACTCTATGGCGAGGTGCTGAAACGGATTTCGAACACGTTCGAAACCGCCCAGATAGAAGCCCGCCAAACTGGGGATGATCCTGTCACCCAGCTTAAATCATTCTTGCTCTTTCAGCTGACCGCCGTGTCCACCGACCAGGCCCGGGCAGCCCTCTTAATGCGCGAACTCCTCGACAATAAACGCCGGGCCGATACAGCGAGCACGTGGTACCTCAAGCCCTTCCTCGAAAGCCTTGTAGAGATGGTGCAAGCGGTACCAGCCTGGGCCAATGCCAGCGAAGCGGCGGCGCTCGCAACGGCGTATCAATTGCTCGGCGCGATCAATTACTATGCGGTGTCCGGGCCGACCCTTGTCGGGATATTCGGAGACAGCCGCGTTGGAGCCCTCGACGCTGCATTCCCCGGCCAATTCGAAGCTTTAATCGACGCCGCGCTCTCGTCGCGCTCCTGACCACTTGAGACCTAGCGCCGCGCGCTCCGTCATTGCCAAAAAGCCTACGAAGTGGCCTTTTCAGACCATGTCCGTTGCCGCTTTCACAGACGCGATCACTGAGGCCCTATCCGCGCCGATGGTTTTGCCGTCTGGAGATATCGAAATCTCGGAGGCAGGCGCAACGCTCCCGTCGGTCTTCCCAGTCTCAGACCTCGTCGAAGCCACAGTTGCCGCGGCCACGCGCGAGCTCTTGGGCCTCACCCGCCGGCCCGGGCACCTTGCGCAGCTTAACCGCACCCTCGCCAATGCCTGGTTCGGCATGACGCTTCAGGGCAAGGGCTGGTCGCCGCCCTCTCCCTTCGATGCCGTCTCAGGGGACTATCAAACAAAGGATGGCTGGATCCGCCTCCATACCATTGCCCCGCACCACCGGGCCGCGGCGCTGTCCGTCCTGGACACACCGCCGGACCGCGACGCCGTCGCCAACGCCGCTGCGACATGGTCCGCGCAGGATCTCGAGGCTGCGGTCGTCGCCGCTGGCGGCGCCTCTGCCGAAATGCGGACCCTCGCGGACTGGGACGTTCACCCCCAAGGACAAGCCGTCGATGGGGAACCTTTAATTGCCTTCGACATGATCGGCACAACGGACCGTCAAGCCTGGCCGAAAGACGGAGACCCGCCGCTCAAGGGCCTCAAAGTCCTAGACCTAACCCGCGTTCTTGCCGGGCCGGTCTCTACCCGCTTCCTCGCGGCTTTTGGCGCCAATGTCCTGCGCATCGATCCGCCGGAGTGGACCGAGCCCGGGATCATCCCGGAGGTCAGCGTCGGCAAACGCTGCGCCGGTCTCGACTTGCGGGCGGAATACGACCGGGAGATTTTCGAACGCCTCCTCCGCCAGGCAGACGTCCTCGTCCATGGCTACCGCCCTGGCGCGCTTGATGGGCTCGGCTTCGGCGCCGAAGCCCGGGCCGCTATTGCGCCGCATCTCATAGATGTCGCGCTCTGCGCCTATGGCTGGACGGGCCCGTGGGCGGGGCGGCGCGGTTTTGACAGCCTCGTCCAGATGAGTTGCGGCATCGCCCACCACGGCATGTCTGTGGCCGATTCAGAGCGACCCTTCCCGCTCCCCGTCCAGGCGCTTGACCATGGGACAGGCTATCTCATGGCCACGGCGATCCTCCGCGCCCTTCGCCTTCGCGAAGAAGGACAGATCGTGTCCGCACGCCTGTCGCTGGCGCGCACCGCCGCGCTCCTCCGACAGTTTCCGTTGGCCGCTTTTCAATCTGCGCGGCCGGGAGACGTCCCCTATATCGATGAGCCGACGGGTTGGGGTCCCGGCCGCCGCACCGCCTTCCCCGTTGAGATCAAAGGCGTCCCCATTAATTGGCCGGTCGAGGCGGGTCCCCTCCGCCGCCACACGCCGGAGTTTGGATGAAGCGGTTACTCATTTCTCCCGCGACGGAACGGCATATCAACAGCTGCAGAGTTTCTGCCCGTCAATTGAGCAGAGCAGACGAGCCCACATTTTCTGATAATCAAGCCATGGCTTTAGGGCATGGCCGTCCAAGCATCAGCGTCCGCTCTGGGGCGATAATAGGACTCTGGATAAGCGCATAATTCCTGTCCTTCGCTTTTCTGACGGATTGGTCTAGAGGCACCGTTTAAGTATATCCGCATCTCAGCCGTGACAGATCAAATAAGGACTATATGTCCACCCTCATCATCGGCCTTCTTCTCGCGTCGGCGCACGTACATG
>JBCAWP010000177.1:0-5748 GCA_038534535.1 Pseudomonadota bacterium | reverse complement strand
TTTCAACGGCAAGAGCGCACAAATCCATGTGCCCGCTAATGTCAGCTGCGAGACGTGTGGTGGCACGGGGGCCGAGCCGGGGACATCGCCTGAAACCTGCGGTGCCTGCAGCGGGACGGGACGCGTGCGCGCCCAACAGGGCTTCTTCACCATGGAACGGACTTGTGCGCGCTGTGGTGGCCGGGGGACGATTATTCCTCATCCCTGTGGGACTTGTCGAGGCACCGGCACCGTCCGCAAGGAGCGCACGCTTTCAGTCCAAATCCCGGCGGGTGTTGAAAGTGGTATGCGCATCCGCCTCGCCGGAGAGGGCGAAACTGGCGAACGCGGCGGCCTCCAGGGCGACCTCTACGTCTTCATCGACATTCCAGACCACGACATCTTCGAGCGGGACGGCCCGAACCTTTATTGCCCTGCGCCTGTCCCCATGGTCACCGCGGCCCTTGGCGGTGAAATTGAGATCCCGACTATAGATGGCGGGCGCGCCCGCGTCACGATCCCGGAAGGGGCACAGACGGGTCGGAAGCTGCGTCTGCGCGGCAAGGGCATGCCGAATCTGCGCGGCCAGTCGCAATCAACCGGTGATCTTTATGTCGAGCTTTTCGTTGAAACACCGCGCAAGCTTTCTGCTCGCCAGAAAGAATTGCTGCGGGAATTTTGCGATTGCTCCGGCGCGGGCTGTAATCCGGAAAGCGAAGGCTTCCTTGGCCGCGTGAAGCGTTTCTGGGACGATCTAACCGACCCAGACGAAGCGCGCCCCAACTAGCAGTCCCTAGCCTGTCATACTGCGACACGCTAAGTCACGCCGATGACCACACCACTTTCCCTTGCCATCGCCGGGGCGGCCGGCCGAATGGGGCGCCAATTAATCGACAGTGCGCTAACGCGGGGCCATGCCATTGTCGGTGCCACTGAACGGGCCGACCATCCAGACGCAGCGTGCGACCTTGGCGTGCTTGCGGGCCATGCAGCGATTGGCCGTGTGGCCCAGACAGATGTCCGCGCTGCGGCCGCTGACGCGGGCGTCTGGATAGATTTCACGACACCGGACGTAACACTTTCAGCACTCAAGGCCTTTACCGGGACATCCGTTAAAGCCGTGATCATCGGCACGACGGGGTTCACGCCCGATCAAGCGGCCGAAATCGAACAGCACGCCTCGACAGTCGCAATCGTCAAAGCGGGCAACTTCTCCCTTGGCGTTGCGGTCCTGTCAGCTCTTGTCCGACAAGCCGCCAGTGCCCTTGGCGAAGAGTGGGATATCGACATCTTTGAGGCGCACCACCGGCACAAAGTGGATGCCCCTTCGGGCACCGCCCTTATGCTCGCCGCGGCCGCCGCGGACGGCCGGGGCGCGCCTTTATCTGACGTGCAACATGCGCCCTATGACGGCCCTGATGCAAAGCGCGCGCCCGGACAAATTGGGTTTGCCTCCAGCCGAACCGGCGGCATTATTGGCGAACATGAGGTTCGCATTGGATCGGAAACCGAGCTGATTTCACTGAAGCACACCGCGCTCGATCGGCGCGTTTTTGCCGAAGGAGCGATCCGTGCCGCCGAGTGGGCCGTCGCCCAGCCGCCGGGCCTCTACGGCATTCACGATGTGCTGGGCATGTGAGCCAGCAAGAGATTATTTGCCAGTCTCGACTGCCCGTCCTGCCCTGGATGGACGCGCAGCTGAGACGATTACCGGGTCTTTTGCCAATTAAAACAGAAGACTGGCTTCTGTTTGACGAAGCCTATGCAGCGCAGATGGCGCTTCGCGACCGGCTCATATCTGACCAGATAAGCGCCGTCTTTGCTTGCGAAACGGAGGCCGATCGCGCGGCTTCCGAACTGCTCAATCTCGTCCTCGACGACCTAAACATGGCACGCCATTTTTCCGTGCGTGGCACTTCACTCACCCGGCCGGATGGCGCGGTCGTCGAGATTGGTGCCGCGCATCCTCTCATAACAGTCGGCCGGCTCGTTCAGAGTGATTTTGCGCTGCTGCTGCCGGGTGCGGAGAGCCATCACCTGGCGGCTGCCATACTTTGCTTCCCTGCGGGATGGATCCTGACTGAAAAACTCGGCCGGCCGCTATCCGGCGTCCATCAGCCCGTTGATGAAATCGATGCGCAAATGGACAACAGGATCGAGCGCATGCTTCACGCGCTGCAACCTGGTCAAACGCTTATGCGCGCGAACACGCTGATCTACACCGATCCAACGCTCCCCCAGCCACGCCGTGAAGGCACTCATAAACAGCTCACAACCGGTGCGCGCCGCTATGTTCGCGTGGAACGTCAAACCCTCAGAAAGCTACCGGAGAGCAAGGCCGTTGCCTTCGGCATACACACCGCGATCGTCCCGGCAAACGAACTGACAAGTGAGGCCTACGCTGCCCTGATCGATACACGCCCCGAACTCGGCGCGCGGCATGATCCTATTGAATGAGAACCGCGCTGGAATTGTCGACCGGTCCGAGCCCTCCGGGAACGGGGATCGGCGTCGCATCATAATCCGTATTTAGTACGATATTTGGCTCTTTGCTCAGCTCGATGCGGTTGGCGACGATCACCGTGAACTCGGACTCATCGGCAACATTACTGTTTGCTGCGACACGAAATGTGCCTTTCGGCAAATATATCGTCCCGACAAGATAGCGGGCCTTATTGCTAGACATTTCATGGATCGCGCCAGCCGGATTGTTCCGGTCTTCAAACAGCAAAAGGCCTGCCATTTCGCCTGTGACTGGGGCACTCAGCCTGATCTCGGATGAGCTTGCGACCTGAAACGTCGCTCCGGCGCCGGTTAGGAACAGTCCAACATTGAGACCAATCACCTCCGACGACGCTGAAACGGAAAACGGGCCGTCCTTGATCACATAAACACCGGGACGCAGCTCAACTGTGGCATTCGCTTTAATTGAAATCCCCCCGCAATACACGCCGGGTTCAAGCTCGGTGTTGCCGCCTTTAATCTCGATATCTGTATGGTCACACATGCCAAAGGAAGGTGCTGGTCTTTCGGTCAGCGGGTCTGGCATTGGCGGCATGTCGGTCATGGGAAACGGATCGAAGTTCGAGATCATGCCGCGATAGCCGCCGGAACTGAAGATGGATTGGGCTCTCAAGAGCCCGCGTTTCAGCACGGATATTCCGCGCGGATGGCTGGAATTCGAAAAGAAGCTGCAATTGTCTCCGACCATCTGAGCCTTTGATGTGAGGTCGATTGCGCCTTCGCCGGTGGGGTCCAGGGCAATGACGCAGACATTCCCGGAATTGCCGATCAGGCGCGCCGTCGCTGAGGCTTCCAGCGTGTCAATCGAGTCAAAGGGGCCGGGAAACTTGGCATCAAACGCCGCACTCGCCGATACAGTGACGGTCTGGGCTTGATTGTCTACAATTGCATTTGCCTTCACACCTGCGGGCATACCGGGTTGGGCCAAATACGCTTGCGCGACCGCATTCAAACGGTTCGTATCAGTTCCAAGGATCGACATCTCACGCGCCGTCGCCAGCGCTGCGCCATCGGTGACTTTCTGCAAGTTAGACCTCGCCCTCACGGCCGACATATAGTCGGCCGTCGCACCCACGAGTGTGATCACAGCCAAAACGCTGACAGCGAATGGCACAATGATATTGCCCCGCGTATCCTGCCAAAATGACCTGGCCGGCATACCGCTCTCTCTTTTTTTTCTCTCTTTCCAGTGTCTTGGAGTATCGAAAATGTGCAAAAAAGAGCTGAATACTTGTGCAGGAATTTGCAAAAATTCTGATGTATGAGCAGGATCGAGACCGGGACTATTCGCGGGAGAGCACAGCGTCTGCCACGAACGGATTATCCTTACGCTCCTGGCCGAAAGTCGAGAGCGGCCCGTGGCCTGGCACGAACCGCATCTCGTCGCCGAGCGGCCAGAGATTCGTCACAATCGAATCCAGCAATTGTTGGTGATTGCCGCGCGGAAAATCCGTGCGTCCAATTGACCCTCGGAAGAGGACGTCCCCGACAAAGGCGAGTTTCCCGTCTCGGTGATAAATGACGACATGCCCCGGCGTATGGCCCGGGCAGTGGGTCACACCGAACTCCATCTCGCCGAGCGTGAGTGTATCGCCCTCTTTCAGATAGCGGTCAGGTACAACATTGCGCCCATCGGTAATGCCGTAACGCGCGCCCTGGGCCTCGATCTCGTCGAGCAGCCATTGGTCATCTTCATGGGGCCCCTCAATGGGTGCACCGGTCCGGTCGCGAATGTCCGCCGCCGCTCCGGCATGGTCGAGGTGGCCGTGGGTGAGCCAGATCTTGACGATATTCACACCGAATTGCTGCGCCGCTGCCATGAGCCGATCGGTCTCACCGCCCGGATCAATGAAGACGCCGTCCTTTGTCTCTGTGTTCCAGACAAGGGAGGTATTCTGTTGAAGCGGTGTGACCGGAATGATCCGGATTTCGAGTTTGGGCTGGCTCATGCCCCATCTTTTAAACCAGGTGCCTGTGCAGGGTCCATATGGGCGCAGCAAGGCCCGCGCAGCACCGCTTGCCGGCGCCATGACCTGTCGGATAAAGTCGCCTTATTGAGAGTGCGAGCGAGAGAGGCGGACGATGCGCATGCCATCAAGGAGATATGGTCGCGGCGGCGGCCTGTTCAGTGGTCGCTTGTCGATCATACTCATCGCGATTGCGGGCCTTGCCGTCTACTGGTTCTCAAACCAGCAGAAAGTGCCATTCTCCGGCCGTAGCCAGCTGAATACAATTCCTATCGACCAGGCCGCACAGCTTGGCCGGCAATCATACATCCAGATCCTGCAGGATGAACCTGGCGGCGTCCTTTGTGAAACCACGACGTGCTCGCCAGGTGCTGAGACGACCGTGGCGGCGGTCCGGTCCATCGGCGAACGGCTGGAAGCTGCGGCCATCTCGCTTGAACGGGACCTGATTGATCAGGGCTACCGGTTTACGCCGGTCGCCGAGCAGTTCGACTGGCAATACAATGTTGTGCCCTCAGACCAGCCGAATGCCTTTTGTCTGCCGGGCGGCTATGTGGCTGTTTATACCCGGATCATCGATGTCGCCGGCGATAATGACGGCCGGTTCGAACCAGACGATGACCTGCGCGACCTCGATAAGCTGGCCGTGATTATGGGCCATGAAATCGGCCACGCCCTTGCCCACCACGGCGCCGAGCGCATGAGCCAGCAACGCATCATGCAAATGGGACAACTCGCCGTTGGTCTCAGCATGGGCGATATGAACGTGGCCCAGCAGCAGGCCATGATGAAAGCCTTTGGCTTTGCCGCCCAGGGCGGGATTCTGGCCTTTTCCCGCACCCATGAGACCGAGGCAGACAAGATCGGGCTCGACCTGCTGGTCCGCGCCTGTTTCGATCCTCGCGAGGCGCCAGCGCTCTGGGAAAGGATGGGTGAACTTGGCGGGGGCCAGCGGCCGCCCGAGTGGCTCTCAACCCACCCAGCATCCGAAACCCGCGCCGCCAATTTCCGTGAATGGATGCCGGAAGCCGTTGCCGAATATGAGCGGCGCTGCGCGGGCGGACAAGCGCCGCGTGGGTTTTAGGCGTAATCTCACCCGCATGAGAAAAGCCCCGACCAGATATCTGGCCGGGGCTCTTGATTAAACTACCAAGGAAGACGTCGCCTTCCTAGTTCGTAGCTCGACTATTCAACGTCACCGGAAGTGCCGGCGTCTCCAGGTGTGTCGAGAGAGGCAAGCTCCTTCAGACGCGAGATCGGGAGCCGCTTGTCGCATGTG
>JBCAWP010000176.1:0-5827 GCA_038534535.1 Pseudomonadota bacterium | reverse complement strand
CTCACCCGCCGCGTCCTTGATATGAACACGCCACTACCGGCCTCGCTCTTCGCCGATAGCCCCCATCTTAGCGATGAAGAACTGGACGAACTCGATGCCATCATCAATGCGGCCGAGAACGGCGAGGACACAGAATGAGTCTCCTACTGTTCGTTCTCATGTCGCTCCTATGGACCGGGCTGGTCGCGGCAGGTGCCGAAGCCCTCTCCCGCCGGAATATCTCGGCCCAAGCCGGATTCGCCGTCTGGCGCAGCGCCGCCGTCTTAATGGCTATGCCCTGGCTCGCCGCCGGCCTTGCAGCATTCGTCCCCGACGCGCGCCTCCCCCTTCCCGTTGATGTTCCGTGGCCCGATCTCGTTTCAACGGAGGGCGGAGCGGCGGGGGTGGACACGCGAGCGCAACCCGCGCACGCGCCGCGGACGTTTGGTATCGGCCAGATCGTGATGTTTAGCCTTTGTATTGGCTGGACCGCGCGCCTCATCTTTGCGGGTTTCGCCCATTATCGACTTCATTGCTTGATCCAGGGCGCCAGACCGGCCCCCGCGCATATGGCGCGTGTTGTGCGGTCAGCTGCCTCCCAGACCGGGCTTGCCCACGTCCCAGCGGTCTTCGAAATCGATACGCCGGTCTCCCCCTTTGTGGCCGGGATTTTTCAGCCAAAGCTCTACATTCCCACACGGCTGAGAGACGAGGCCGCGCTGCCGCTGATGCTGCTCCACGAGTGCTGCCATATCGCGCGTGGCGACATGCTGATGCGGCCAATTGAACGCAGCATAGCGGATCTCCTCTGGTTTTCGCCCTTCGCCTGGATAGCGCGTGCCCGGCTGGATTACTTTCGGGAGGCAGCCTGCGACGCAGCCGCCGTCGCGCGCACGGGCAACCCGATCGCTTATGCACGGGCTCTCGGCCAGACCGCACGCCTTTGCCAGGTCACGAATGAACTCCCAGTCACCGCCCTGTTTCTAAATCCTAAAAGGAGCTTACCTATGCGCATCACTGCACTTATTTCGCCGGTCCCGGAAGCCGCATCTCGCCGGCGCGTTGTCATCGGCGCCGCACTGGCCGCCTTGGCGGCACCTTTTGCAATTGCACAGGGTTTTTCCGGTGGACCCGCCGCTGCGACAGCGGATTTCTCTGCCGCGATCATTACCCATCCGGACGCTAAAATCACGAGCGGCTATGGGGAGCGCATTCACCCCATCACGCGGGCGCCAGCTTTCCACCGCGGCGTGGACATTGGCGCACCTTTTGGCACGGATATTCTCGCGCCCGCCTCTGGACGCGTGCTTATGACCGGATCAAAAGGAAACTACGGAACGATTGTGGAATTGGAACTTGAAGGCAGCGGCCACCGCCTGCGGTTTGCCCAGCTCCAATCCTACAGCGTCAATGTCGGTGACCGCGTTGAAGCAGGCGACAAGATCGGCGAAGTGGGCGCTTCCGGCGCAGCCACCGGCCCTCACCTCCATATCGAATACATCACCGATGACGGCGACATTTATGTCGATCCGAGATCCGTCGGCGGTCTGATCCTTATCGGCGACTAGGTCTCACACACCCCACAGGACGCCAGACCGGCCTGCCCGCGGGCAGGCCGGTCATTTTTTTGTCACGCAGCCTGACAAATGATTGGGCGAATCTGATCGGGACGTGCCCGGCCTTTGATCATCTGCAGGGATTATACGGCGGCAGTTACCCGCCCGGTCGAGCCCGCGTGCGCACTTTGTCACTGTTCGGGCTGATTTGGGCTGGCGGGGTTGCTGGTCCACTCGGCAGAGGACACGCAATTCCATGACGAAACAATTCAAGCTCCTGATGCGCGTGGGCGGGCTAGGGCTAAGCGCCCTGGCCGGCCTGCACGCGGCCGCAATGGCGCAGGAGCCAACCATTGAAGAACGCCTCGCCGCGCTCGAGGGCAGCGCATCGGCCTATGTCGATAACAGCTATCTGTTCCTGATTGGCGGCCTGATCGTCATGTTCATGGCCGCCGGGTTCCTGTGCCTCGAGGCCGGGCTGGTGCGGTCGAAGAACGCGGCGATGCAGTCCATGAAAAACGTCGCCCTCTTCTCGGTGGCCGGCCTGATGTTTTGGCTGGTCGGCTATAATATGGCCTATCCGGGCGAGACCATCCTCTCCGGCCTTTTTGGCATCCCTGCTTTCATTTGGGCGCCAGAAGAAAGTCTCGAGACTGGATATGCCGCGAGCTCTGACTGGTTCTTCCAGATGGTCTTTGTGGCCACAGCCGCTTCGATTGTGTCAGGCACAGTCGCAGAGCGGGTGAAACTCTGGTCATTCCTCGCTTTCACGGCTGTTTTGACGGCCTTCATCTACCCCATCGTCGCGTCCTGGGAGTGGGGTGGCGGCTATCTTGATAGCGAGTGGGCCTTCTCCGATTTCGCCGGATCGACTCTGGTGCATTCGACCGGCGGCTGGGCCGCGTTGATCGGTGCCATCGTCATCGGCCCGCGGACGGGCAAATATTTCGGCAAGCAGATCAATCCGATGCCAGGCTCAAATATCCCCCTCGCCGCGCTTGGCACATTCATCCTCTGGTTCGGCTGGTTCGGCTTTAACGGTGCCTCGCAACTGGCCGCCGGAACTTTTGACGATATCAACGCCGTCGCCAAAATCTTTGCCAACACGAATATGGCCGCTGTCGGCGGTGTTCTCGCTGCGATGGTTGCCACTTCAGTGCTCTATGGCGGCAAGATCGATGCAACCATGGTGTTCAATGGTGCGATTGGTGGCCTCGTCTCGATCACGGCTGAACCCCTTGCGCCGAGCATGGGCGCTTCGGTTCTGATTGGCGCCGTCGGCGGTGTCCTGGTCGTCCTCACCGTTCCCCTACTCGACCGGTTCAAGATTGATGATGTGGTCGGCGCCATCCCGGCCCACCTTGTTTGCGGGATCTGGGGCACGCTCGTCGTCGCCGCCTCCTATGGCAACAATATCATGCCAAACGAAGCGGGAGACCCAAGCTATGTCGGCCAGCTCGTCGGCATTGTTCTCACCGGCGTCTTTGTCAGTGCCGCCTCCCTTGCCGTTTGGATGCTTCTGAAAATGACGATTGGCGTTCGCGTCAGCGCAGAGGAAGAAATGGAGGGCCTCGATAAGACCGAAGTTGGCCTCGAAGCCTATCCGGAGTTTGCAAGCTAGGGCCGCCCCTCCTCGGCCCAATCTCGGAACCGGTCGCCCGTCCAGGCGGCCGGTTCTACTTTAGGTGTAGATTGCCCTGTCATCGCCGCGTCGCTGCACCGCAGCAAGAGATGCTGGGCAAGGCAGTTTCGGCGTATATATTGCAGCAGCACAGAAAATTACGGGAGGCAAACACCATGGACGGAACCGCGGGAAACGCCATCGCCACGGACGTGATCTTAGACGGGCTTACAGAACGTATGGCCGAGGCCGTCACCGCTCTCGAAGCCTATGCGACTGCCGCAAAGGCCGTTGCCGCCACGAGCCTTGCCCCCAATGGCAAACCAGACCGAGACGCTTTCAATCTCGAACAACACAAAGCCCACGGCCTTGCCTGGGTCATTACCTATGTCGAGACTCTGCGCGAAACGGCCAATTGGGCCGCGCGCCTCGACGCCGAGGGTAAGTTTGGCGAGATCGAGCAGCTCCTCTCCCAAATCCTCTTCGCCGAATACACCGCGCAGCTAATTGGCGGCATTCCGATGAACCAGGGCGAGACCGTTCGCCCGGCCGATCTCGGCCTCACCGACGACCACGTCCAACTGCTCTTCGCCCCCGCCCTCCAGGACTTTCTTGCCCGCGGCAAAACCCCCGCCGTCATGGCCGCCGCCGCCCGCCACCTGCCGGACAGCCTGTCGCGCGCAAGCGTTGAAGACACCGGCCTTGACGAGACCATGTCCATGGTGCGCGACCAGTTCCGCAAATTCGCCACCGACAAAGTCGTCCCGGACGCCCATGAGTGGCACCTGAAGAACGACTATATCCCCCTCGAAATCGTCCAGGAGATGAGCGATCTCGGCGTCTTCGGCCTGACGATCCCAGAGGCGTATGGCGGCCACGGCATGGACAAGATCGCCATGTGCGTCGTCTCCGAGGAGCTGTCCCGCGGCTATATCGGCGTCGGCTCCCTCGGGACCCGATCCGAAATCGCAGCCGAGCTGATCCTCATCGGTGGTACTGAAGACCAAAAGCAGAAATGGCTGCCCGGCATCGCCTCGGGTGAGATCCTGCCCACCGCCGTCTTCACCGAACCCAATACCGGCTCCGACCTCGGCTCCCTGCGCACCCGCGCGGTGAAATCGGACGATGGCGCCGCCTATTCGATCACCGGCAACAAGACCTGGATCACCCATCCGGTCCGCGCCGACCTCATGACCCTCCTCGCGCGCACGGACCCGGCCTCGGACAATTTCTCCGGCCTCTCCATGTTCCTCGCCGAGAAGCCGCGCGGCGACGACGCCCACCCCTTCCCGGCCGATGGCATGACCGGCGGTGAGATCGAAGTCCTCGGCTATCGCGGCATGAAAGAGTACGAAATCGCCTTTGACGATTTCAAAGTCGACGCCGCGAACCTCCTCGGCGAGGTGGAAGGCCAGGGCTTCCGCCACCTCATGGCCACCTTCGAGAGCGCCCGCATCCAGACCGCGGCCCGCGCCGTCGGCGTCGCCCAGAACGCCTTTGAGCTGGGCCTCCAATACGCCCTCGACCGGGTCCAGTTCGGCCGGCCGATCTTCGCGTTCCCGCGCGTGGCCAACAAGCTCGTCATGATGGCGGCCGAACTCATCGGCGTCCGCCAGCTCACCTATTTCTCCGCCCGCCAGAAAGACTCCGGCAAGCGCTGCGACCTGGAGGCCGGCATGGCGAAGCTCCTCGGCGCCCGCGCAGCCTGGGCGGCGGCGGACAATGCCGTCCAGATCCATGGCGGCAATGGCTTTGCCCTTGAATACCCGATCAGCCGCGTCCTCCAGGACGCCCGCATCCTCAATATTTTCGAGGGTGCCGGCGAGGTCCAGGCCATGGTCATCACCCGCCGCCTGCTCGATACGCGCGCGAATTAGGGCCCAGCCACCCGTCCTTCGACGGCCCCTCCATAGCCTCATCGCAGACCACTGAATTTGAAGGGAATTCCCAGCCCGGCCTCAGCTAATCTGGAATTTCCGCCGCACAGCGAGGGCGAAGAGGAAGAGCAGTAAGAGTGAGGATAGCGCTTGCGCCGTGACCAGCGCACGCGTTGCCATGCCCCACCATCCGCTATCCGGGAAGAACAACTGGTCGGCAAAGCTAGTTATCGTCTCAGGCTCCGCCAGCGGTAAGATCAACAGACCCCGAAACGCCGCATTCCAGGAAAGCTCCAGCGCCCTCACCCAGCCCTCTCCCGGCCGAAAAGCTGCATTGTCCCCGATCACGCCGAGCCACGCAGCGAGGCTAAAATAGGCGATTGTGAACACGCCTAGAAATACAAAGAAAGTTGCGAACGGTCGCCCAATCGACGCGCCATAATTCGAGGCATGATCATAGAAGAACGAGACGAACCGCTCGGTTAGTGAGACATCCGGCCGCTTCATCCGGGCTTTCACCTCAAAACGGTAATAGGTCTGCTCTCGCCCGAAATCGCCCTGGGCCTCCATCGCTTTTTTGGCGACGCGATAGCCGCCGGACAGCTGGCTCCAAATGCGGCGCTTGATTTCGCGCCGCGCGCGGCGCCGGGTGGGACGAAGCTGTCTTGACAGCCAGTCTAGATATGGCGGCACATCGGCGCCTTTCGCTTCGGCGGCAAGTCCGTTTGTCACGGCTTGCTTCGCTGCTGCCCGCGCGCGCTGCCATATGTCCTTTGGCCGTAAACCATCGGAGG